>LNEO01000173.1 GCA_001465015.1 Deltaproteobacteria bacterium Ga0077539
CTCTGGCCGTGAGGCGAGCGTGGTGCCGCTTGGGTGTTGACGCCGCTACTGATTTTCCTGCGGATGTGCATTTTTGAACCGAAATCCGGTTCCCTGCTTAGGTTGCGTTCGCCGCTGTTTTCACTGGGTATACTGTGTTGGCACGTCGAGTCGAACGCCATCGTGCTCTCGACCGAGGCGGCCACCGTCGGTGTCGGGGCTGGCCAGATGAGCCGGGTGGAGTCTGTGCGCATCGCCTGCAGCAAGGCCGGCGACAAGACCAAGGGCACGGTGTTGAGCAGCGATGCGTTCTTCCCCTTCTCCGACGGCGTCGAGCTCGCGCTCAACCACGGCGTGACGGCCATCGCGCAGCCTGGCGGCAGCGTGAAGGACGCGGATGTGATCGCGGCCGTCGACAAGGCCGGCGCGGCCATGATCTTCACCGGTGCGCGCCACTTCCGGCACTGAGCCGACCGCGGTTAGGCGGCGGCGATGTCGTGGCAAGAAGAGTTCATCGCGAAGGCGAAGAAGGGTGCCGAGAAGGGCGACCCGGAGTCGATGTTCAACTACGGAACGAGCTTCGGGAACGACAGCCCCAAGGCGCTGCCGTGGCTCGAGAAGGCCGCCGCCGCCGGCTGGGGGCCGGCGATATCGACGCTCGGGGGCGCCTGGACCAGCGGATCCTACGGCGCGAGCGTCGACATCCCGAAGGGCATCGCGTTCTTCGAGCGAGCCATCGCCGCGGGCGAGACCAGCTGGGCCGGGCAGCCGCTGACGAAGCATCTGCAGAAGGCGAAGCTCGAGCTGAAGAAATCCGGAGGCAAGCCGGTCGACCCGATCGCGCAGGCGTTCGCCGACGCCAAGCTCACCGCCGAGAAGGAGAAGATCCTCGCCGCGGTGCTTCCGTCGGTGCGTTGGCTGCCGAAGCCGCTCAAGAAAGACGACCTGCCACTCGGCGCCAGCAAGATCGGCGGCAGCCCCGACATGCCCGCTGCCGTCGAGTGGCCAAAGACGAAGAAAGGCCGCGCGCTCGAGCACGTGGCCACGCTCGACCTCGCGACGATGCCGGCCATCGAAGGGGTGCCCAAGCTCGCGGTCCGCCTGTTGTTCTTCATCGACGAGAAGAACCTGCTCGGAAGCGACGATGACGACGACAGCGACGAGCTCGCCCCGCCCACAAACGCGGTGTTACACATGGCGGCCGGCATCGAGGTCACCCGCATGAAGGCGCCGAAGGGCACCAAGACCTTCAAGCCGTCGAGCCTCATGCCCGAAACCGAGAGCACCATCCCCGCCGTTTCGTCACACGCTGCGAGGACGTTTGGGCTCACGAAGAAAACGTACGAGCGCTACCTCGATCTGCGCCAGAGCTGGCCGACGCTGGCGCAGGGTGAAATCCATCGCAGCTTCGGCCACGGTGACGTCGAGCACGAGTCGGAGACGCCCGAGCCCATCTTACTGCTCCAGCTCGACTCGTCCGAGCATGGCAACATCATGTGGGGGGACGCCGGCAAGCTGTTCTGGTGGATAACCCCTGCCGATCTGAAAGCATCTCGTTTCGGGCGCGCCCGGCTCACCGTTCACTTCTGAGGAGGATCGGACATCCAACGGAGGTCGCTCGAGCACGCGTGAGCGGTAACCGAGCGAAAATGTCATGACGCGGGCTCCGACAGACCGCAGCAGGAATGCGGTAGATCTCTTCAAGCGCTTGAAGGATTTCGCGACGCGACGCGTCAAAGTCGTCCATGGACGTCGTGCTGGGACGCTGGGTTCGCGCAGCGCTCCCCTCGTCCGGAGCCAACGCAGCATCGCCTGTGAAAACGGAGGCGAACGCACGGTGCGGGGCGGTGAGCCGATCGCGGCGCGGTCGCAAAGCGCCGACGGGCACGGAGAGGCAACGGGCGATCGGGTCGCCGCGTGCTTGATCGAGGGACGGTGGACGTGGACCTGCACCGGCTCACGGGGCCGAGCGCCTCGATGTGCGCGGCGCGAGACGATCGCCAGCTCGTCGCGGATCTGCCCGCGGGAACGCACTATTTCGCGGTCCGCGAGGGAGAGTACATCTTCGTCGTGTTTCGCGCGGGGTGAGCGCTATTGACGGTCTTCGAGAGAGCCGGTGTCATCGCCGGTCACGACTGTGACGACGCTCCCGAAGATCACGCTGTTTCAGCCTCCGACTCGGCCGTGGGGGATGCCCAACCTCTCGCCTTTCTGCGGGAAGCTCGAGACGTACCTGCGCATGGCGAAGATTGATTACGACGTCGCGCCGTCGGACATGCGCCGCGCCCCGAAGGGAAAGATCCCTTTCGTAAAGATCGGCGACGAGATCCTCGGCGACTCTCAGCACATCATCGAGCGCGTCGAGTCGCTGCGCGACGAGAAGATGGACGCGTGGCTCACCGACGAGCAGCGCGCGGTCGGCCGCGCGATCCGACGGATGCTCGAAGAGGGGACGTACTTCGTCCTGATCGCGGCGCGATGGGACTCTCGGCACACGAGCACGCTGCAGCGGAGCGAGTTCGTGAAGGTGCTCCCGGCCCCGCTGCGACCGCTGTTTCCGCTGATCGTGAGGAGCGTTCGCAAGGGGCTGCGCTCGCAGGGCACCGGGAGGCACACGCACGAAGAGGCGCTGCGAATGGGCGCGGACGACATGAAGGCGCTCTCGCAGCTGCTCGGCGACAAACGCTATCTGTTCGGGGATCGACCGAGCACGTTCGACGCGACGGCGTTTGCCTTCGTGTCCGCGGTGGTGGACTACCCAGGAGAATCGTTGCTGCGCGAAGAGACCCGGGCCAAGAAGAACCTCCTCGAGTACGCGCGGCGGATGAAGGCCGAGCTCTTCGCGGACCTCGACCGGGGGTGACCGCGTCGCCGACAGGCGCCCCGGCAGAGTTGCACCTTCAACTCATTTGCAAATCAGCCCTCACTGCCCTATGACGGTCTCATGGCGCGCGCGGGCACACTCTCCCTCGACGACCTCAAGACTCAGCTCCGCGAGGCCGACCTGCGCGCGACTGCGCCCAGGCTCGCCGTCTTGCGATGCCTGCACGACGCCGAGACGCCCGTCTCGCACGCCGAGCTCGCAGACAAGCTGGCACCCGAGGGCTGGGATCGAGCGACGGTCTACCGCAACCTCAACGACCTCACCGACGCCGGCCTCGCGCGAAAGCGAGACCTCGGCGATCACGTCTGGCGCTTCGAGCTCTTGCGCCAAACGGACAAGCACAGCGACACGCACCCGCACTTCGTCTGCGACGAGTGCGGCGAGGTCTCGTGTCTGCCCGAGGGATCCGTCGAGATCAAGACCACCCGCAACTCGCCCGTTCGCCTGAAAGAGCGCGTCCACGAGATCCAGCTCAAGGGTCGTTGCGAGCGCTGCAACTGAGTCCCCTCTGCAACCCGACCGTCGCTGCATCGGCAAGGTAGAAGAAACGAAGCATCACTTGCAATAGAATTGCAAGACTGCTAGTTCCCCGGCCGTGCTCTGCTCGGTCAGCCATGCGGTTCGCCCGCGTCGGTTGCAGCGGGCCATGCTGTGCGTGGCTTGCTGCTGCTTCGGCGCGCGCGTGCACGGGCAGCAGCGGCCGCGAAGCGCACCGACGAGCGCCCACGGAGAGCGCAGCGAAGAGCGCGCGCCGGAGCAAGGCGTACGCGTTCGCGGCAACCCAGCGCCACCGCCGCGCGCCGCGAGCGACACGCCCATCACCATCGGCAGGCTGGGAGACATCCCGCGCGCCAACGCCGCGGATTTGCTGCGCCTCGCGCCGGGGATCTTCCTGACCAACGGCCTCGGTGAAGGGCACGCCGAGCAGGTGTTTCTGCGCGGGTTCGACGCGCGCCTCGGGCAAGACCTCGAGTTTACCTACGAGGGAGTGCCCATCAACGAGCCCGCGCACCCGCACTCGCACGGGTACGCGGACACCCACTCGATCATCCCGGAGGTCGTCGATCAGCTCCGCGTGCTCGAAGGTCCCTTCGATCCGCGGCAAGGCGACTTCGCCGTCGCGGGCAGCGCTCAGTACGCGCTGCGCGTTCGCGAGCGCGGCGCGCGGCTGCAGTACCGCTTCGGGATGTTCAACACGCACAGGCTGGTCGGCGTGCTCGCCCCCGAGGGCGAGGCCCCGAGCACGTTTGTCGCCGCAGAGCTCGCAAGGTCCGACGGATACGGGCAAAACCGCAGCTACGAGCGCGCCACGGGCAACGCCGGCTACGAGCGTCGCTTCGGCAACGTCACCCTGCGCGGGATCGTCACGAGCTACCTCACGCGCTACGGGTCCGCGGGCGTCTTGCGGGAAGACGACGTTCGCGCGGGGCGCGTCGGGTTCTTCGACACCTACGACGCGACGCAGGGCGGAGATGTCTCTCGACACGGGATCGGCCTGACGCTCGATGGAGGCACGTTCGGCGCGACGCTCTGGGGGACCTACAGGACGTTTCGGCTGCGCGAGAATTTCACGGGCTTTTTGCTGGATCGGCAGCGGGCCGGGCAGAGCCCGCACGAGCAGCGCGGCGACGCGATCGAGCAGACCAGCTCTTCGGTCGACCTTGGGCTGCGCGCCTACGGCAGGCTCCGCGCGACCTTCAATCAACGGCCGCAGACGCTGGAGTTCGGCTTCTACGGGCGCTTCGTGCACGCGGACAACTCGCAGCGCAGGATGCGCTTCGGGACCAACATCCCGTACGCGACCGACTTCGAGTTCACGCCGGACCTCGCCAACGCGGCGATCTATGTCGACGCGGATTTGAAGCCGCTCTCGTGGCTGTCGATCCGCGGCGGCGTTCGCCTGGACGGGTTTCACTACAACGTCCTCGACCGCTGCGCGACGCGCGGAACATACGTGCGCGGCGCGCCGCTCGACACCGAGTGTCCGTCCGCCGATCGCGCGGGCTATCGCAACCCCGAGACGAGGCGCACCGCGAGCGGGCTCCTCGCGCAGCCGCGCGTGACGGTGATCTTCGGGCCCTGGTCGGGGCTGAGCTTCGCGCTCGCGTACGGAAGCGGCGCGCGCTCTGCGGACGCGACGTACCTCGGCGACGGCGAGCGAGCGCCGTTTTCTCCCACGCAAGCCGCGGAGGCCGGGCTCGTGTTCACTCGCGATCGCGGGGGCTGGTCGCTCTCGGCCAGGGCGCTCGGATACCTCACGCACGTCGAGCGCGACCTCGTGTTCGACGAAGCCCAGGGACGCAACTCGATCGCCAACGGAACGACCCGCTACGGCGGCCTCGCCGCGATGCGCGCGACCAACCGCTGGCTCGACGTCGGGATGCACGTGACCTATGCGCGCGCGACGTTCGACGACAACGGGTTGCTCGTCCCGTACGTTCCTCCGCTGGTGGCCAGGCTCGACGCGAGCGTGCTCGTCCCCTTGCCCCTCAAGATCCGCGAGCGCCACCTCACCATGAGCGCGGGCGTCGGCGCGAGCTTGATCGGCCAACGAGCGCTGCCTTTGTCCGAAAAAGCGCCGGCGATCTTCGTGGCCGACGCGCAGCTCTCTCTGCGCTGGACGCACGTCGAGCTCGGCGTGTTCTGCACCAACGTCTTCGACGCCCAGTACGCGTGGGCGCAGTACAACTACGTCAGCGATTTTCGAGGCCAGGAGTTTCCCACGCGCGTCGCGTCGCGGCACTTCACCGCGGCACCTCCCCGCAACGTGGGCGTCTCGCTCACGGTGCACATCGGGACGGGCGCCGCTCGACACGGGGCCGCCGAGCGCGGAGCGGCGACACCTGGACCCACACAATCAAGAAGCTCTGGCGCGAGCGCGCCGAGCGCGGGGCAACAGCCATGAACACACACAGTGCTCGATCGACGTTCACGCGCGTCCGCAGCTTCGTCGCGCGCAGGGCGCTCACCGCAGCGGCGACGCTGGCTGTCCTCGGCGTGTGCACCTTCGCCGCGGGCGTCGAAGGCTGCGGGGGAACGACGGGGCTCCGGCGGGTGAGCTTCTCGATGCGCGTCGGCGGCTACGAGCGCAGCCCTGGGCCCTACACGTTCGAGACGCGCACGGGCTGGAGCGTGACGCTCACCGAGGCGCGCGGCGCGATCGGCCCGGTGTATTTCAACACCATCGCGCCGCTCGAGACGAGCCGCGCGACGGTCCCGAGGGCGCCCGCGTCGCGTCGCGCGTTCGACGTGCGACGGCTGCTCTTGCCCCTGGCGCACGCCGACAGCGGGAGTCACTTCGGCGCCGGGCGCATCGTCGCCGAGATCAACGAGCAGCGCGAGTTCGACCTGCTCGACCCCACACTCGTCGCGTTCGACCGCCCGGCGGCGGGCGTCGACGAGCCCGTGCGCACGGCCGAGCTCTGGTTCTACAACCGCGCGACCCTGCGCGACAGCGCGCTGCGCGTCGCGGGCACAGCGACGCGCGGCGATCGAACGGTGCGATTCTCGGGAGCGTTCGCGATCGACCCGGCGGCGGCGACGCAAGAGCAGCCCTTGGACGCGCTGAGGCAGGTGCGAGGGATTCCGCTCGAGCTCATCCCGGACGAAGAGAGCTCGGTCGAGCTTCGCGTCGACCTGCGCCCGTGCTTCGCCAACGCGGACTTCAGCGAGCTGCTCGCGAGCGCGCCGGGGCGCGACGGAGCGCGCTCGTTTACGCGGCGAGACAACGTCGGAGCAGGCTTCGAGGCGGGCGTCCGCGCCACGAGCGGGACGTGGCGCTTTCGCGTGGCCCCCAAGGCGCAGGCGCGCTGAAAGATCGATCGATGGACACACGCTCGCGGGCTCATTTGTTTTTGTGTGCGCTCTCTGCGGCGGCGATCGGCGCGTGCGCGCCTGCGCCTTCGCGGTCGGACGGCGGCGACTCGAGCGCGCACAGCGAGGCGAGCGCGCCCAGCGACGCCAGCGTCGGGCCCGAGTTCGAGCGGCCCTTCGAGCCGGGGATCACCGCGACGAGCAACGATCCGCGGACCATTCACGTGACGGTCTCGAGCGAGCGGCTCGGCCAGCAAGGGTTCGACTACACGCCTACGCCTTCCAACGAGCAGATCGTCTTCGTCGACGGCTGGGAGGTGCGCTTCGAGCAGATCCTGGTGACGCTGTCGAACGTCCGGCTCAACATGCCGGGCAACAACCCGTCGGATCAGACGGTGATCGGAGCGGAGGTCGTCTCGGACCCTCGCGCGTTCGCGCTCGACGCCAAGAAGATGGGCGCGCTCCCAGGCGCGAGCGGCGGGGCGGAGACGGCGATCCCGCTGTTTGCCTTTCGCACGACGAGCGCAGGGGCCGCGCTCGACCCTTCGGTGCGCTACGCGTTTTCGTTCGACGTCGTGCGGGCGCAGGGCAACGCGAGCAACGTCAACCTCTCGCGCGAGCAGTTCGCGGACTACAACGAGATGATCGCGAAGGGCTGGACGATCCTGCTCACGGGCACCGCGACGTACCGCGGACGCGCGCCGATGGCGGGAACGCCCGAGGCCGACTACCCGACGAGCGTGCGGTTTCGGCACGGGTTCGGCGCTCCTGCGCGCTACTTCAACTGTCAAAACCCCGACAACGGCGCGGACGGAGCGCCAGGCGTCGCGCCGCGCACGACGGGCGCCGCGCGCGCGCAGATCTCGTTGCACATGGATCATTTGTTCTGGCTGCGGCTCAACGTCGAGGACCCGCCGCCGCGCTTCGATCACTTCGCGGCTCGCGCGACCGCTGGGGCGATGGGGGCCCCGGCCCTCTCGGCGCTCGATGATTTGATGGGCGTCGCTTCGACCAACATCGTCGACCGGATGATGCGTCCGGTGCCCGATCGGGGCGGGCAGACGACGGGCTATACGCCGATGGGGCCGAGGCTCGTCGCCGAGAGCAACGGCGCTCCGGGCCTCGATGATCTCCGTGGATTCATTGCGTATTCTTCGCGCGCGATGATTCACATGAACGCCGACGGCCTCTGCGCGCTGCGCCCTTCGGGGCCGATCACGTATTGACGGGCGCGACGGTGGTAGCCTCGACCTCACGATGGCGTTGATTCTGTGTGATGGGTGCGGGCGACACGTTCGCGAGACTGAAAACCGCTGTCCTTTCTGCGGAGAGCGTCGCGCGGCGAGCGCGGTGGACATCCCGCTCGTCGAGGTGTCGTCGCCTCTCTCTCGGGCTGCGCTGGTGCTCGCGGGCGCGATGGCGCTGGCGGGCTGCGAGCGAGGAGGCGTGGGTCGCGATCAATCCATCGTGCAACCGTACGGAGCGCCGCCGAACCCGACGCCGCCGGACTCGGGCGTCGAGCCGGCGATCGCGCAGCCGTATGGCGTTCCTGTGATGGATCGGGCGGAGATGGGGCCGGACTCGGGCGTCGCGCCGCAGGACAGCGGCGTCGCCCTCGACGCTGGGCGCCGCGCGCGAACGAGGACCAACGCGATCGCCCCCAACATCGGCGTCGCGCGGCCCGCGTATGGCATCGCGCCGCCGAGCCACACCGCTGCGTACGGGGGGCCGGGCTTGGATCCGGGCTTCAAGGGCGAAGACGAAGAGAAGCCCTGAGCGAGAAGAGGAGCGAGCGCTCACGCCCGCGCGACAGCGTAGAGCAAGAGCGCGAGCCCGCCCAACGACAGTGCGAGCGAGATCGCGAGCGGTCGCTTCTGGACGCGGTCGTCCTCGTCCCATCCGTCTCGAAGCGCGCGAAAGAGACCGATGAGCCACGCGCCGAGCCCGATCGCGAGCACCACGAGCCACGCGGGGTCGGGAGCCTTGTCTTCATTGAGCAACGACAGGTGCTCTTCGCGCAGTCGAGCGCGGTCCTTGGTGCGGTCCTCGGGCGGAGGGGGCAGCTCGGCCATGAGCGCGGCGATGTGTCGGTTGGCTCGCTCGAGTCGCGACCGCTCGGGCACGAGCAGCCAGCGCGTCGCGAGCGCGCTCGATCGAATCGCGCGCCACGCAGAGAGCGCTTGCTCGCTGCGCCCCTGCGCTTCGGCCTCGGTGGCGACCCGCTCGAGCCTGTCGTATGCGCGGGCGACGAAGGGGGATCCTGGCACGTACCAGTGCGCGGCGCGCCGAAGCTTGCGCACGCCGTCGGACGTGTCCCCCGCGGCGAGCGAGAGCTCTGCGGCGCTCACCTCGCGGGCGGACTCGACGAGCGCGCGCGTCGCGGCGGTCGCGAGCACGACGAGCGCGACGACGACGTAGCCGATCGCGCGGCGGCGGGCAGACGGCTCGGGCGGTGAAGCCGGGGCTGCGTCTGGCTCCGCTGCGGTGTCGGTGGCAGCGGTCGCAGATGTTGAATCTGTGGGCGCTGTCACGTCAGGTCAGGTCCCTTCGACGAAACAAGAGGGCGGCGGCGCCGACGAAGAGCGCGCTGTACGCCGCGCCGTACGCCGCGAGCTGCGCAACGAACGACGCGATCGGCGCGTACCCCTCGAGCAGCCCGAGCGACTGCCTCGTCGGAACATACAGATACAAGTTGGGAAACACCTCGGCCACGACGCGAAGCAGCTGCAGGATTTCTGCGGGGAGCTGCCTGGCCTTGAGCTCGAGGATCGCCCCCGTCGACCTGCCGACGAGAAAGAACCCGAGCGAGAGGGCGCCGGTCACGAACGGCGTCGAAAACGACGACACGAACGTCGCGAGCGCGGCGGTGATGCACACCTCCATGCCGACGATGACCGACGAGGTGAGCACATAGACGGTCTCGTCCGGCGCTACGACGCTCGAGACCGCGGCGACCAGGAGGCACACGGTGATCGAGCCGATGAGCGCGCCGGCTCCGCTCAGCGCCGAGCGCACGCGGGCGAAGACCTTCGCGCGGGAGCTGACCGCGATGAGCAGCGCAAAGACGAGCGCGACGAGGCTGACGAGGGCGACTCGGACGGTGCGCGACGAGCGGACCAGGTCGATCAGCGACTGGGTCGCCCCGGCGCCGGCGCGGCTCTCTGCGGCGACGAACACGAGGATCGCGAGCAGGGCGGCCGCGGTGATCGCGATGAAGACGACCGCGGTGGCGACGATGCCGAGGTAGCGACCGAGGACGAACTCCCAACGCGCGACGGGCTTGGCGAGGATGACGTACAGCGTTCGAAGCTCGACCTCTTTGTAGAGGAAGCTCGCGCCGAGGAAGATCGCGACGAGGTTGGCGAGCCACGAGATCGTGACGATCCCGTGGTCGATCAGCACGCGGACGTGCTCGGACACCGAGAGCCACGCGAGCGACACGCCGAACGCGAGGGACGCGACCGCGAGGCCGAGGACGCCGAACAGCACGCGATCGCGAACCGCCTCGCGAAAGGCGTTGAGGGCGATGGCGTATGCGCGATTCATGGGCGAAACCAGGGACGAAGCTACCCGCGCAAAGGGGTGTCGGCTAGGGCCCTGCTGTCACAAAGATGGCGCGAGCGCCTTCGAACTTTTTTCTTGTGCGACAATCGTCGGTGATGAAGCAACGAGCCTCCGTGATCTTGGCGCTCCTGGCGCTGAACGCGTGTGAGGACGGCCTCGTCGCCGGTCCGAGCGACGCGCGCGTGCGGGACAGCGCGGGCGACGTGACGACAGTGTTCGATGGGACGACGCCGCTCGACACAGGGGTCTCGATCGACGCTGGGGGCGAGATGGACGTACCGAGCCCGATGGACGTTCCCGTGCCGCGAGACGTCACGGTGATGGACGTGCGGACGGACACGGGCGTCGCGCCATTGCCGTGTGATCCTCGATTCGTGCTCGTTCCGAGGATGCCCGGTGACGACTCGGCCTTCGAGGTTCGCTTCACGGACCCGACGGGGTGGGCGAACATCGGGCTCGATTGGGCGGGGCCGCGGACGCCGTCGTGGATGTTCGTCGACGTCGTGACGCGGGACCCGTTTACGTGGCTGTTTCGCGTGCAGCCAACGCAAGCGGGCCGCTACACCGTGACGTTCACCGCGGACAGCGGCGCGCGGAGGCTGGGCTCGTGTTCGTTCGACGTGCAGCCGCGAGGCGGGGTCACGGACTCGGGAGTTCCCCCTCGAGACACGGGCGTGTCGCTGCCGGACTCCTCGACGCCGCCGGCGGCGAATCGCTTCGGCATCGGCCTCGTCGGCCCGGGAAATCCCTCGCAGCTCGACGCCGCGGCCAACCTCGCGGGCCCGGGCGGCTACGTGAAATTGATCTTCGCGGGCGTGCGACCGGGGATGACCGGGCCGACGACAGAGTGGTCCAACGCGGTGCGCGACGCGTACGCGAGAGATTTGATTCCGGTCGTGCGCTTCGGGCCCGACTGGGGCGATCGACGCGTGCGCAACCAGAGCGATTCGGGCTCCAACGCGAGGAGGTACACGCAGCTGGCGGCGGCGTACACAGCGATCGTGCGAGGGCTGCCCTTGCGACGAGGGTGGCCTTTCTATGTGGAGATCCACAACGAGACCAACCTTTGCTACGAGTGGCAGTGCGACCCGGGGTCGGTCGCGGGCAACTGGATCACGCAGGATCAGATCGCGGGCGAGTACGCGGCCATGGTGCGCGACGTCGCGAGCGCGGTGCGGGCGATCGGCAACCCAGACGTGCGGGTGATCAATGGAGGGCTCGCGCCGGGCGGCGTGCGTCGATGCATGTGCGTCGGAACGCGGGATGCGGGCGCAGGCGAGTGGGAGGGCGGCGCGACGTCTTTGGATTTCATCCGTGCCATGAACACGCAGACGCCGGGGTGGAGCGCGCAGCTGGACGGGTGGGCCTCGCACGCGTACCCGGCGCGAGGGAGGGGTTTCGGGTTCTTCTTTCCGTACGCCGAGTGCTCGGTGGGGCTCAGGTACTTCAACGACGAGCTCATGGCGCTCGGCCGCGCGCTTCCGGTGTTTCTCACGGAGACCGGCTGGAGCACCGACCGCGACGGCGGCGGAACGAACTCGCGCGACGACATCGCCACCTGGACGCGTCAGGCCTACACCGACGTGTGGCTCGTCGACCCGGCGGTGCGGGCGGTCATGCCCTTCATGCTCCAAGACCCCTCGTGGGAGCGCTTCGCTTGGATTCAGGGCAGCGGCGCTCCCTACCCGGTCTACAACGCCGTGCGATCGTTGCGCTGCAGCCGCATCCCCGGCCGCTGTCCCTGAACGCAACGTCCACGGGTGCTCCACACTTTAGCGTCCGCGGTCGCTATGCTCCCGGCGACCCAATGATGGACACGCAGGACTCTCCGCAGACCTCGCCGCAGGCCGCTCGTCGACTCGAAGACATCCCTCGGATGCCCGACGCTGACTTGATGGGGAGCTTCGGGTTCACCACGCAGCAGCGGCTCGCGTTTCAGCGAACGCTCTCGACGCAGTCCGCGCCGTTGGTTCGCGGGAGGGTGCTTCATTTGCCCGTGTATTTTCCCTGCACGCCAGAGGCAGCGCACGAGGTGCTCGTCACGCGCGCCAAGAGCTTCGAGAAGTCTCCGGGCTTTCGGGTGCTCTTGCACTACCTCGCGGGGCAGGGGCTCTTTACGAGCGAGGGCAGCTTGTGGCGCACGCAGCGCAAGATGATGTCGACGCTGTTTCAGCCGCAGCCCATTCAGCAGTACGCCGACACGATGCGCGAGGTCGCCGAGCGCGCGGCGGACCGAATGCGCGACGGAGACCGCATCGACGTCGCCCACGAGACCACGCGCATCGCGATGTCCGTCGTGGGAAAAGCGCTCTTCGACGTCGACACGTTCGACGAGGCCGACGCGCTCGGCGGCGCGCTCACCACGGCGCTCGGCTGGGTCAACCGCAACCTCGCCACCCCCGCGCTCGTCGCGCACGTGATGGGAATGGACGCCGCCGGCGCGCTCGCCGACCGCACGTCCGGGCGAGTGCGCACATGGTTTCAAGAAGCGCAGCAGAAGCTCGAGGCGCCGTTCTTGCTGCCGGGCGTGCGCGACCCCGAGCTGTTGTCCGCGGTGCGGCTCGTGGACGACCGCATCCAGCGCATGATCGACGACCGTCGCAAGCAGGGGCTCACGCGGCAGGACCTGCTCACCAAGCTGCTCACCGCCAAGGACCCCGAGGGCGAGAGCGAGCACATGAGCGACAAGCAGGTGCGCGACGAGGCCGTGACGCTCTTCGTCGCCGGCCACGAGACGACGGCGACGGCGCTGGCGTGGTCGATGTACCTGCTCGCGCGCAACCCCGCGCTGCTCGAGAAGGCGCGGGCCGAGGCGGACGCGTTTGGCGACGGGCCGATCACGAAGTGGGACCCGTCGAAGCTCGAGTTCTGCACGCGCGTGTTTCGCGAGGCGATGCGGCTGTATCCGCCGCTCATGATGTTGCCGCGCAGGACGCTCGAGCCCGTCGAGATCGCCGGCTATCACTTGCCTGCAAAGACGCTGGTGTTCGTGAGCATCTACTCGCAGCACTATCGCGAGGACGCCTATCCGGACCCCGAGAAGTTCGACCCGGATCGCTGGCTGCCCGAGCGCGAGGCCGAGCGGCATCGAACGTCGTACATCCCGTTCAGCGCGGGGCCGAGGTTTTGTATCGGCATTCACTTCGCGATGCTCGAGGGGCCCATCGTGCTCGCGACGCTCTTGCGTCGGTGGCGCTTCGACATCGACCCGACGCGGGTGATCGGGCCCGATGATTTCGCGACGCTGCGACCCAAGGGGGGAGTTCCCGCCGTCGTGCGCGCGCGGTGAGCGCGTCATCGGTGTACCGTCGAGCGTTCGAATGATGGCTCCGCTTCACCTGTTGTTGCGCGACGCAGCGGTCGTCACGGGGACCGTGGCGCTGTGGGCGCTCGATGCGACGCTGCGCGGGGGATCACCGTCGATCGCGCGGACGATCGCGGGCGTGCTCGCGGGCGTGTCCTTCGCGGTGAGCGGGTTCATCCTTCACGAGTGGGGGCACCTCGCGGGCGCGCGGTGGACCGGGAGCCGCGTGCACTTCGCGCAGACGGTGTGGACGCCGCTGCTGTTTCACTTCGATGTGCGGGCGAACACCCGGAGGCAGTTTCTGGCGATGTCGCTCGGAGGGTACGCGGGCACGGCGCTGGGGCTGCTCGCGCTGGCGCTGGTCGCAGACGCGAGCGCGCTCTCGGGGCGCGTGGCGATCGGCCTGACGGTGATCGGGGTGATCGTGACGCTGGTGGCCGAGCTTCCGACGACGGTGCGCGTGTGGATGGGCGGGAGTTTGCCAGATGGGTACGCGTTTCGGCCGCCCAACAAGTAGGCGGCGACGCGAGCGGGCGGCGCGGCGAGGAGGATCCGCGGGTTTCTCGGGGAATCGCGCTGGGACCGATCGGTCCCAAATGAGGACCGATCGGTCCCAGTGAGAAATGCTGGGAAACGAGCGGGGCGCGAGCCCGCTCAGCGCTCGTCGTCGCACAACGGCAGATCGCGCACGAGGGCGGCGACTCGATTGTTCTACTACCGTGGAGAGCCGTGGACGCCCTCGGACGAGCCTCGCGCGGTCGATTGGAAGGCCCTTCGCTTCGACGTCGTGCGCGACGGAGCGAAGAAGAAGCTCTCGCTCGCCGAGGTCACCGCGCCCGAGCTGCAAGCGCTCATCGACAAGGTCAACGCGAAGACCAGCGCAGAAGACAACGAGCCCACCGACACGACCGTTCGCGTCGAGAACGCGCGGGGTGTCTCGGCGAATCGCGTCGAGGCTGATGGGGCTGAGCCGCGGCAGCGCCGCAAGGACCGTGGGCGCGCGCGTGTGCTATCCCTGCCGTCAGTCGAATGCCGCTCACGGACGAAGATCTGCGCAACCTATTGGCCGACACAGAGTCCGACCGGGTCGAGAGAACCGTGTCGACGAGCGATACGGCCAAGTTTGCCCAGGCGATCTGCGCGTTCTGCAACGACCTACCGAACAGTAAAAAGACAGGATACTTGATTGTTGGCGCGAACGACGACGGCACCCTCGCTCGGGTGAAGATCGACGACGCGCTGCTGCGCGTGTTCGGCGACCTCCGTCAGAATGGCAAGATCTTGCCGCCGCCGATGCTCGTCGTCGACCGACGCTCGCTCGATGGATTCGACCTGGTCGTCGTCGAGGTGCAGCCTTCGCAAC
Source organism: Deltaproteobacteria bacterium Ga0077539 (assembly GCA_001465015.1). Classification (GTDB taxonomy): domain Bacteria; phylum Myxococcota_A; class Polyangia; order Polyangiales. The sequence continues at coordinate 14,908 of LNEO01000173.1, forward strand.
TCACGCCCATCCGGTACGAGGGTCGGGTGTGGATTCGCGTGGGTCCCCGAAAAGCGGTAGCGACCGCTGAGGAAGAGCGACGGCTCACCGAGAAACGTGCTCACACCCTGGGAAAGACATTCGACACTCAGCCGTGCTTGGCGTCGTCGATCGATGATCTCGCATTGGCGTTGTTCACCAATGAATACCTCCCCCAAGCCGTGGCTGAGGAGGTGTTGCGCGAGAATGGCAGATCGATACAAGAACAACTCGCCAGCCTGCGCCTTTACGACCTGACCAGCGACAAGCCAACCAACGCAGCGGTCCTGCTGTTCGGCAGCAACCCGCAGTACTTCTTCGAGGGGGATCGGATTCAGTTTCTCCGCTTCAACGGCGAGTCGATGACAGACGCGATCGCCAACGACAAGAGCATCTCGGGCGCGCTCGTTACGGTGATCCGCGACGTCGAGACGCTGCTCGAGCTCAACATCAACGCCGCGCCCGTCTTCGTGTCGCCGATGCGGGAAGAGATGCGCGCTGACTATCCCCGCGTCGCGCTGCGGGAGCTCGTCGTCAACGCGATCATCCACCGCAACTACGAGAGCACTTCGCCGCTGCGAGTGAACTGGTTCTCTGATCGAATCGAGATTCAAAGCCCCGGCGGGCTCTACGGCGAGGCGACGCCAGAGAATTTTCCGAAGATCAACGCATACCGCAATCCAGTGCTCGCCGAAGCTTTCATGAAGCTCGGCTATGCGAATCGATACGGGTATGGCGTGCAGCGAGCGCAGGCGGAGCTGCAGAGACACGGCAACCCGCCGGCGAAGTTTGAGTTCGACTCGAACTACGTGCTGGTGTCGATCCCGAAGAGGTCGACGACGTGAAGATCATTGGCTTCTTCAACAACAAAGGAGGCGTTGGAAAGACGACCCTCGCTTACCACATCGCGTGGATGTTTCGCGATCTTGGGGTGCGTGTGCTCGTCGCCGACTTCGACCCGCAAGCCAACCTCACCGTCGCAATGCTAGACGACGATCGACTGCTCGCCCTCGACGCAGAAGGCACGGACAAGACCAAGACCATCTACGACGCGATCGAGCCGATCCTGGAGGGGAGCGGCGATGTCGCTCCTCTTCGCGGAGAGGAGATCGATGAGGATCTCTGGTTGATCCCAGGCGACCTCGGGCTCGCGCGGTTCGAGGACAGGCTGTCCGACGCGTGGCCGCGTTGCATCGACGACGACAGAGCGGCGCTCCGCGCGACGACCGCGCTCTATCGGACCGTCCGCGTCGCCGGCGACGCGCGCGGCGTCGATCTCGCGCTCGTGGACGTGGGACCCAACATCGGTGCGATCAACCGAAGCGCCTTGATTTCATGTGACTTTATTGTCGTGCCGCTGACCGCGGACATTTTTTCGCTTCGCGGGCTGCGAAACCTCGGCCCTGTGCTGCGCTCGTGGCGAGAGGATTGGGGCGAGCGGCGCGAGCGCGCCGAGAGACTCGCTTTGAAGTTCGATCTCCCGCTCGGAGCGATGAACCCGATTGGATATGTCTTGCATCAGCATGCCGTTCGATCGGACCGTCCGACGTTGGCGTACGATCGGTGGGCGAACAGAGTGCCGCGCCAGTACGCCGAGTCCGTGCTCGGTACGAAGCCCGCTGACGCGAGCGAAGACCTAGACTCTGATGCCAACGCGCTTGCGGTGCTGAAGCACTACCGAAGCCTGATGGCGATGGCACAGCAAGCGCGCAAGCCGGTTTTCAAGCTGCGCGCTGCGGACGGCGCGATCGGTGGTCATGTCGATGCCGTGCGCAAAGCCCGCGGAGACTTCGAGACGCTCACGCGACGCATTGCTCAGGCTGCGGGCGTGAAGCTCTGACAAGCAACAGATCGCGCAGTTGCAACGGCCGACACGCAGGAGCCGACAGCAGCCAATCGTCGCTGACGACATGCAAGTGCGCGCATATCGAGCGCTCGTCGACGTGGCCGTCGAGGTTGAGATCGAAGCGAAGCCAACGTGCTCGAGTCTCGGCGTCGTCGATGCCGTGCGACACGTCGAGAACAGCGCCGCCCGCCCGAGGTCGCACAGAATTCAGACTCGGCTTGCCCGGCTCGACCGACGCACCGTTCGTCGATCTACTCATCGATCGACTCGGCATCGCGCCCGACGCACACACGGTTCACACCGGCGCGCGGCTGCTCTACCATCGCGTACACCATGGCGCGAACACCCAGCAAACCCGCTCGCAAACCTGCCGCGACGCCCGCTGCGAAGCCGAAGGCCAAGAGGCCCAGCACTGCCGCTAGCGCTCGCTCGCTCGCTGAGACCGTCACCGTCGCGCGCAAAGCTTCGCCTGCGATGAAGAAGCGCTTCGACGCGATCGTGGCGAAGATGGCCGTCGCGTCGAAGGACGAGGCGCGCGGCTGGGACGCGTACTTCGAGCTCGTGGGCGAAGCGCTGCGCGAGAAGCTGTGGATCGCGGGCGGGTTCGACTCGGCGGCGCAGTGGCTCGAGTCGATCAGCGATGATCCGCTGCGCTCGCTGCGTCGCAACGTTCGCGTGGCAGAGAGCTCGAGCCCCGACGAGCAACTGAAGTTCTCGCGCAGCAAGATCACCCTCGCGCTCACCCTGTTCGACGCGCGCGACGCAGCGGCTGCCAAGAAGCGTGGAGATCTGTGGAGACCGTCGGATGAGCCTCGCGTCGTCGACTGGAAGGCCCTTCGCTTCGACGTCGTGCGCGACGGAGCGAAGAGGAAGCTCTCGCTCGCCGAGGTCACCGCGCCCGAGCTGCAAGCGCTCATCGACAAGGTCAACGCGAAGACCAGCGCAGAAGACAACGAGCCCACCGACACACGGTTTGCAAGAGGTCACGATCGCGCAGCGTGATCATCGGTACACCGTGACGGGAGCGCGCGCAGATCAGCTCGAAGCGCTGGGCCGCGCGCTCATCGAGGCCGCGCGCGCTGCGAAGTGACCTGGCATTCGCGCTGGGGACGTGCGGCGTTTCTCGGCGAATCCCACTGGGACCGATCGGTCCCAAATGAGGACCGATCGGTCCCGCGTGAGAAGCGATGGGATAAGGGCGGTGGTCTTCTGCGCGGCAAGCAGCTCGTCACTCGATGGACAGCGGGCCGCGAGCGAAGCTGCGGTTTCGGTGCTGGCAGGCGCGTTCGCGAGTCGTCCACCACCGAGCTCTGCGCAATCGTCGAGAAGGCGCGCGGCTGTTGGACCACCTATGCATCGGGCTCACATGTCCGGCGCAAACGGCTCCGGAACCCATCGCGCGCAGCGAAATCCGACCTCCGGGCGACGCCACGAGGGGACTGACTCGAAGCCGCGCCACGTCGCCGCATGATCGTAGCGTGTCGCCCACTCGCTCGTGTCGAGAAAGTCTCGTCCACGGCGGCCCCACGTGTCGCGCTGCGAACCGCGCTCGAGTTGGACGATTGTGCTGAAACAGGACACGGGCAGCAGTCGAGCTGAATTCCAAACCAGCTCAGTGAGTCCTCCCCAGAGAGAGAAGACGCCTGAGGGACGCACGGTCTGTCCGATCGGATGAGCATCGATTGGTTTCGGCAACAACCCCGAGCGCGGACAACCCGCGACGTCGCCGAACGCACAAGGGTCCAGAGGCCCCATCACCGTGTCCGAAAACGGCAACGCCGTTCGTCCCTCGTTTCGCGCGATGAACTCCCACTGGATCTCCGACGGAAGATGCTTTCCCTCCCACCAGCAAAACGCCAGCATCGAGTGAAGATCGACGCAGTTGACTGGAAGGTTGTCGTTGGGTCCGGCGGTCGAGCGATAGGTGCACCGTGTCGGATCGCTCGGGCCGCAGCGTCCTCCGGTCGTGTCCGCGCAAATGAAGGTCGGCTCGACGCGAAGCACCTGGCCCACTCGCAGGTTGTCCCACCACACTGCGAAGTCCTCGGGCGGTCTCGGATAGCCAGCCTGTACCCACGTTCGAAACCTCGCGACGCTGACTTCGTACGCGTCGATGTAGCCTGCGTTGGCCCTGCGCGTCCCCACGTCGCACCCCACCGACTGCCTTCGCGGCACGTTGAAAGCGGCACCCGCAAACGCCTCAGGTGAGCCTGCCGTGAAGGGACCACCACAAGACCAGACTTCGCGACAGTGTTCGACCGGCGCGCCGTTGGGGCCGCTGCAGCTTCGCAGGCTACGCGCCGGCCGCGTCGTGGGCTCGACGCACGGAGCATCTTCCGGTTGTTCGCTGTCTCGTGCGTCGACAACGTCGTCGAGCGCGCTGTCGAGCGCGCTTTCGTCGATGCGATCGTCGACAGCGTCGACTGGGCGAGCGTCACCCGCGTCGGACGGCACGACGACTTGCCCGCACCCAACCGCGAAGGTGGCGAACCACAGGCACTCCAGCGTCGAGCCTCGCACCGTCACCGCCGACTCCAGTGAACCAGCCATGCCCCCTCTGGGTCGCTCGCGCTGCAGGATCCGGTCGCAGGAAGTGCGCGGATCGGCTGAGAAACGGCTCGAGACGTGCTCGCCATTCTTCGTACCGCGAGGCTCCCGTACCCAACCTCCAACCAGATGTTGTTCGACGCCAACCAGATCACCACCGAGTGTCCGGTCAAATGCATGATCTCGCGATCGAGACGGTTGCGTCAAATCGATGCGTCCGCATCCGTGGTTGGGTGCATCTACTCCCATACGACGACAGCCTCGGCACGGCAGCGAGGGACGACAGCGGCGGCGCGGCAGCGAGCTGCCGCGCATAGTGCCTCGAAGACGCCGGTTGCCGCGGTCACTCGGTCTATCTCGGCAGGCGTTC
>LNEO01000174.1 GCA_001465015.1 Deltaproteobacteria bacterium Ga0077539
TTGCAACTCCCAATCGCCGTCTCAGCGGTGCAGTGTTCGGCGCCTCTGGGAGATCCGGGCATCTTCTGCGCTCGTGAGCAGGATGGGAATCACACCCGAACGAGCTCACTTTCGGCGATACAGCCGAAACGTGCCGGACGTCCCGACGAGTTCAGCGATCTGCGCGAGGCGAGCCTCGTCGTCGGGCGTCGGGGTCCATTCGGCCGTCAGGACCAGGTCGTACTTCTGCCAGAGCAGGGCGTTGTTGTACCAGCCCGGGTCGCGCTCGATCACCATCACCGGCGCGGGCATCGTTGCGCGATAGCGAAGCGGCAAGAGGTTGTGAGGGTAGATCGTCGAGTCGTAGACCGGCGTCTCGACGCCGCACAGCGCCGCGAGGGTCTCGTGGGTCTGGTGAAAGTGGGGGCTGTGAAGGATGTTGCTTTCGCGCGTCATCGTCGCGTAGCCGAGGGTGCTGAACGGGGTTCGGCGAGCGCGGCGGCAGGGCTCGGCGAGGGCGACGATCGGCCCGAGCTCGCGCGTGTACGCGTTGCCCAGGATCTTGGTAATGTGCCGGATGCGCGCGAACGAGAACGAAAACACCAGCAAAATGAGCGCCCATTCGATCGCTGGCCGCTGCCAGAACCGCGGGGGCTTCGTGTTGGCGGGCTCGGCGTCGCCCGTCTCCGAGGCGGTCGTTCGAGCCTCCCTCTTGCTGCGCGAGTCCGACGCCCAGAGCGCGAGGGGAATGGTCCAGAAGGCGATGTCGACGTGCCTCGGGCCGATGGTCTGCGCGTTGATCGACTCGGGCAGCGCGAAGTAGCTGGCCATGGACAAGAGCGCGAACGCTTCGAACCACGACGCGCGACCCAGCTTTCGCCGCGCAAAGAGGGCGATGGCGAAGGCGACGAGGAGGAGGCCTACGGTGAACGCCGCTTCGGTTTCGGCGCGGGTGTGGATGAAATACGCCGGCAGCGCCAAGAACTTCTGCTCGATCGACGGGTTCACTGGGACGAGCGTCGTGTTCGACTGCGCCGCGGCGGCCCCGCGGTGCGTGCGCATGTACCAGAGCGCGAAGAGCGTGAGCGACGGGCCGATCGTGACGAGCGAGCGCAGCGCGGTCGAGAGCGCGCGCTTCATGGCGGCGCGAGCGCCGTCGACGCGGAGGGAAGAGAGGTCGCGCACGCAGGCGATCACCGTAAACAACCCGAGCGACACCGTGGTCCACGCGTACACGTGGCCGTGCGCGAGAAAGAGCAGCACGGCGAAGAGCGCTCCTCGCCACGCGGCGGTGCGCCAATGAGCGTCGCGACGCTCGAAGAGCGCGTCGAACTCGCCGAGGGTCAGCACCATGAAGGTCGCGGACGAGTAGAACGGCACGAAGCCGTTGATCGACCAGGCCTTGCAGTACACAAACGGAAACGCGAAGAGCGCGGCCCACGGCGGCCGCCCCGAGCGATGCAGCGAGTACGCGACTGCCGTGGGAAATCCCAGGTAGAACGCGACGAGCACCGCGAGCCCGAACGCGCGCACCGGGTCGAGCACCTTCTCGAAGGGCCACGCGATTCGGTAGATCAGCGTGTTGGCGTCGAACCACGAGATGGGGTGGTACAGCGCAGCGACAGGGTCTGATGACGGCCGCGCGTTGAGCGACGCGGACATCAAGTGGAAGTGGTAGTCCTGGCCCGGGCCGATGGGCGAGGCCCAGTGTCCGACGATCGTCGCGAGCGCGAGCACGGCGAACAACGCGGCGAAGACGGGCTGCGCGCGGAGCGCCGCGATCACGGGCGCAACGAACGCGCGCGGGCTGCGCCTGGCAACGGGTTCTGAAGGGGCGTCGCTCATGGTCGCGCCGTGTGTACCTCGCCCAGCCCGTCGCAGAAAGGGCTGCGTTTGCAGGGCGCTGTGTTGCAGAAGCCGCGCGTGATAGACTGTTTGTCACTTCGTGGCTCGACGATTCTGGGCAACAAAGCACCTCGTACGAACGCTCGGCGCCGCGCTGATGGCGAGCGCCGTGGGCGGTTGCGTGCTGCCCGCGACGTTGGTCGAGGTGTTGGTCGAGACCGAGCTCCCTGGCACCGGACCGATCGATCTTCGGGTGTGGGTGCGAGAGGGAGACCGCACGTTCGGGGCGACGATGCCGCCGCGGGCCACGCAGACGTTCTCGATGGTCACCCGTCGTTCTCGGCTCGGGGACGCCTCGTCGTTCGTGCTGATCCCGCGGGAGGGATCCGCGCGAGACTCGATCGTGACGGCCAGGGTCGAAGCCGAGGCCGAAGGCGTGGTCCTTCGGCGCGAGGTGCGCTTTCGCTTTACGCCCAACACGCACGGCTTCGTGCGGCTGGTGCTGCGCGGGTCCTGCGCGCTGCCGGACACCCGCTGCCGCACGATCGAGCCGTGTACACGCCAGGCGGTCTGCGAAGAAAACGGGCAGACCTGCGGAGACAACGGCGTGTGCGTCACGCCACAGGTGATCCCGACGACGAGCCGAGGTCGGCCGGCGAACCCGATTCCGTTCGACGCGACGATGTCCGACGCGAGCGGGCCGGACGTCGCGGAGGACAGCGGCGTTGCGCCGGCGGACGCGTGCGTCCCGAATTGTATGGGGCGACGCTGCGGCGAGCCCAACGGCTGCGGAGGCATCTGCGAGTCTGGCCCCTGCGCCGGCGGCGAGGCGTGCAACCTCGGGCGATGCGAGTGCGCGCCGGGCTTCACCTCGTGCGGCGGAATGTGCCGCCCCGACGCAGACATCGAGTGCACCTCGGGCATGACGCGCTCGATGAGCTGCGGAACGTGCGGGACGCGCATGGATCGCTGCGGCGCCGACTGCCGTTGGGCCAACGGCATGTGCTCGGGCGGCGGCTCGTGCATGCCGGGCGAGACGCAGCGCGAGGCCTGCGGGCGATGCGGCAATCGCACGCGCAGCTGCGGGATGGACTGCAACTGGGGCGCGTGGGGCGGCTGCTCGGGCGAAGGCGTGTGCACCGCGGGAATGACCGAGTCGATGGGCTGCGGCAACTGCGGGACGCAAACGCGCATGTGCCAGGCCGACTGTCGTTGGGGCACCTTCAGCGCGTGCGGCGGCGCCGGTCCGTGCACGCCCGGCCAGACGTCGTCGCAGGCCTGTGGCAACTGCGGCACCCAGTCGCGCTCGTGCAGCGCGAGCTGTCAGTGGGGCGCCTTCGGCACGTGCAACGGTCAGGGCGCCTGCGCGCCGGGCGCGACGCGGACCGGCTGTGACATGTGCGGCGTCGAGCGCTGCTCAACCTCGTGCACGTGGGGCGCGTGCACGCCGCGCGCGGGCGCGCAGTGCCTCCACCAAAGCGGGACCAACTTTCGCTCGTGCACCGCGTGCCGCAGCGGGATCCAGTTCTGCCTGCCGACCTCGTGCGTCTGGAGCACAGCCTGCTGCACCTCGGGCTCGTGCCCGCGCTGCCTCTGACAGCCACAACGAGAGCACCCCATGGCGCCAAGGACGATCACGCAAGAGTGGCTCGAGTCGCTCTCTGTCGCGCAGCTCGAAGCGGAGCTTCGGCGACACAATCGCTTGTACTGGGACGAGCACAAGCCCGAGATCTCGGACTACGACTACGACAAAATCGTCAATCGTTTGAAGCACCTGTCGCCCAAGTCGGCGGTGCTCGACGAGATGGGCGCGAGCGCTCCCAAGCTCGGCGTCGCGACCGATGACTCGGCGCCGCCCGTTCGCCACAAGGCGAGGATGCTCTCGCTCGACAAGTGCTACTCGCACGACGAGCTCGAAAAGTGGGGCGCGACGTTCGAGGGCAAGGCGATGGTGTCGCCGAAGTTCGACGGCATCGCGTGCTCGCTGCACTACGACGAGCGCGGCGAGCTCGAGCTCGCGGCGACGCGCGGCGACGGCGCGACGGGAGAGAACATCACCGCCAACGCGAGGGTGATCGCGGACATCCCGTCGAAGCTCGCGAAGGGCGCTCGTCGCGTCGAGGTGCGCGGCGAGATCTTCATGCGGCTGTCGGTCTTCGAGCGCTACAAGGCCGAGGGCTTCGCCAACCCGCGCAACCTCGCGGCGGGCGCGATCAAGCAGAAGGACGTCGCGAAGTCCAAGGACTACGGCCTCTCGTTTGCCGCGTACGACCTCGTCGGAACCGACCACGAGACCGAGCACGAGAAGATGGACGCCCTTTCGGAGATGGGCTTCGTCGCCATCGAGAAGCGGGTCTTGTCCAAGGGCGAGATGGTCGCGGCGTACGAGGACATGGCGGCGCGCCGGAGCAAGCTCGACTTCGAGATCGACGGCGTCGTGTTCAAGGCGGACTCGACGCGCGAGCAGCGCAGGCTCGGCGCGACGTCGCACCACCCGCGCTACGCGATCGCGTACAAGTTTCAGGGGGACTCGGGCAGCACGATCGTGCGCGAGATCGAGTGGAGCGTCTCTCGCTCGGGCGCGATCACCCCCGTTGCGCTGATCGACCCGGTGACGCTCTCGGGCGCGACCGTGTCTCGCGCGTCGCTGCACAACGTGAGCTTCATCGACAAGCTCTCGCTCAGCAAGAACGCGACGGTCATCGTGATGCGGCGCGGCGGAGTGATCCCCAACGTCGAGTTCGTGAGCAAGCCGGGAGACGTGCCGTTCGAGCTTCCTGCGAGCTGCCCCTCTTGCGGGGGCGCGGTGCGTCGCGAGGGAGATTTCATCTTCTGCGACAAGCCTCGCGAGTGCCGCAGCTCGGTGATCGGACAGCTCTCGCACTACGCGGACGTCGTGGGGATCCTGGGCTTCGGCGACTCGGTGCTCGCAGGGGCCTTCGATCGCGGTCTTCTGCGACGACCCGCGGACTTCTACGGGCTCACCGAGCGCAAGCTCGTCACGCTCGATCGGATGGGAACGCGCCTCGCCAAGCGCTTGCTGCGCGAGATCGACCGCGCGCGCCAGCTCGACCTCGCCACGTTTCTGCGGGCGTTTGGCATGCACGAGGTCGGCAAGCTCGTCAGCGAGCTGTTGGCCCAGCGGTTCGAGACGCTCGAGCGAATCTACGAGGTCGACGAGGTCGAGCTCGCGACCATCCCGCGCATCGGTCCCACGATCGCGCGCGCCGTCGTGAAGTCCCTGCGCGAGGCGAAGCCCGAGATCGAAGAGGCGCGAAGGTTCGTCGAGATCGTCGCGCTCACCGACCGGCCCGCGGCGAGCGCCGCTGAAATCTCTCGCTCAGGAGTGCGCGCGACGCTCGCGGGGTTGAGCTTCGTCTTCACCGGATCGCTCGCGACGATGCGCCGCGCCGAAGCCGAGCGCATGGTCAAAGACCGCGGCGGCGTCGCGCAGGACAACGTGACCAAGACGCTCGACTACCTCGTGGTGGGGGAGCACCGCACCGACGAGAAGAGCAGCAAAGAGAAGATCGCCGAGAAGTTCATCGAGGCTGGCGCGAAGATTCAGGTGATCTCCGAGCGTGGTTTTCTCGCGCAGGTGAAGGAGGCCGACGCGCGCGCTGGCGATGCGCCGCCCGAGCCCGCCGCGACGGCTGTGGCGTCTGCCGTCGAGTCGAGCGCGCCCACTCCTCGGCCTTCGCCTGCCCTTTCGGGGCCCGCGCCCACCTCGGCGTCCGCGTCCTCTGCCCCGGGTCCCAGCGGCCCGCGCGAGCCAGCGCCCCCGGCGGCGCTGAAGCTCGAGTCGCCGAGGGCGCCCGCGAGCGCGCACGGACCCACGAAATCAAAGCCGCTCCGAGCCTCCGACCTCGCGCCGCGCGAGCTGAAGGACGACCCCGAGCCCGATCGACGCAAAGAAGACCCGATGCTGCTCGCCCTGCTCGGGGGAATCCGCGCGCGCACCGCGCCCAAAGACGACACTGGCGAAGGCGGAGACGATTCGTGACCACTGAAGAGACCCAGGTAGCGCCATCGTCGATGCGCTATCGCTTCGAGCACACCGTCGCCGGGAGCGCGATCGACGCGTACGGGCACGTCAACAACCTCGTCTACATCGAGTGGGTGCTCGAGGCGGCGTCGCGTCACTCGCGCGCAGCGGGGTGGGACGAAGAGCGCTACCAACGCGAGAACGGCGCGTGGATCATCCGACGGCACGAGATCGACTATCTCCGGCAAGCGCGCGAAGGAGACGTGCTCGCGATCGAGACGTGGATCGAGAGCTACACGCGGATCACTGCGGTGAGGGCCACCGAGCTCCGCACGCTCGCCGGAGAGGTCGTGTGCAAGTGCAAGACGACCTGGGTGTTCGTGGCGCGAAGCACGCTGCGGCCTGCGAGAATTCCCGAGTCGTTGAGAGCTGACTTCGAGGCCATCGCTGTAGAGTAAGCTCCGCGCCGATGCTTCGGCGAAGAGTGATGCTCGCGGCGACCGCCGCCTTCGGACTGATCGTGTCTGCGTGTCGGTACGCGCCGACGCAGTGCGAAATCCTATTCGACACCAACGTCGAGCGATCGCGGGTCGCCAAGCTCGAGGTGTACGTGCTTCGCGGCGCGCTCTCGATCGGCGAGGTGCGCGACCGGCTCGCGCAGAGCGCGACCGGAGCGGTCACGTATCGAGGCAGCGCGTGGCCGGTGACGGCGACCGTCGTTCCGCCAGAGGGGGCGCCGCGCTCGGGGGTGGTGACGGTCTTCGCGACGATGGACGTCGCGGCGACGACCGATCGAGGCGCGACGCAGATCGAGCGGCTGCACCGATTCTCGTTGATCGAACGGCAGCCGCAGCGCGGGCGCGTCGTGTTCGACGCGAGATGCACAGACCGCGCGCAGGGCTGCACGACCGCGGGCGAGTGCACGGTCTCTCGGCGGTGCCTCGAGCTCGGAGCCACCTGCGGCGACGACGGCGAGTGCGTCAACGTCGAGCTGCCTACCGTTTCCACGCCAGCCGTCACCGAACGCGACGGGGCGTTCGGCGCCGACGCGACGGCCGCGGACGTCACCGTGCAGCGCGAAGACGCCAGCATCGACAGCCCCGACGGCGCGGTCAGCGACGTCGCCGCAGACCGCGGAGACACCGGGCTCGACCTGGACTCCATCGCGTTTCGACCGGTCAGCCCGCTGAGCGGCAGCGCCGTCAGCTCGCTCCGGCCCACGCTGCGGTGGTCGAATACAGACCCCATGATTCAAAGCACGCTCGAGCTCTGCCGCGACCGCGCCTGCGCGACGCCTGTAGTGATCGACGCTGACGGAAACCAGGCCAGACCGCCGGCCGACCTCACGCCCGGCCCCTGGTTCTGGCGCGTGCGCGCGAGGCTCGGGGCCAGGCGCTCGACCGCGGTGAGCCCTCAGTGGCAGCTGTGGATCCCCGCCCGGGCGTCGACGCCGGACACCGACACGGTCCTCGGCTCGCGCTTCGACTGCAACGGCGACAGCGTCTCGGATTTCGTCGGCGGCGCCCCGCTCGCCGTGCGCGGAACGGCGACGGGCGTCGTGCACGTGTGGCACGGCGCCGTCATGCCCATGCCGAGCACTCCGGCGCGAGTGCTCTCCGCGACGGGCGTGGGCGAAGGGTTTGGAGAAAGCATCGCAAACGCTGGCGACGTCAACGGCGACGGGTACAGCGACTTGATTGTTGGGGCTCCCTTGTTCGACCCCGGCGGATCGCCCGGCGCAGGGGCAGCGCGGGTCTACCTCGGGTCGCCGAGCGGCATCAGCGCGACGCCCTGGTTTACGATCACCGGCAGAACCGCGGGCGATCAGCTTCACGTCGTGACGGGCGGCGGCGACCTCAACGGCGACGGCTACGGAGACATCGCCGTGGGCTCACCGACCGGGCTCAACTTGGGGATGTCGGTGACCGGGTACGTGTTCGTCTATCTCGGAGGTCGCGACACCATGCGCCTTCAGCGAGTGCTCACTGGGAGCGACTCGTTTGGCAGCGCGCTGGCGATCGTGGGCGACCGAAATGGCGACGGCGTGTCCGAGCTCGTCGTGGGACAGCCGATGGCGGGAATGGCAGGCAGCGAGCTCGGCTCGGTCCTTGTGTTCGACGGAAACTCCGCGGGCATCGCGGCGATGGGGTCTTCGATCTTCGGTGGCGACCCGATGAACAGAAAGCTCGGCGCGTCCGTGGCCAACGGCGGCGACGTCAACGGCGATGGCCTCGCGGACATCCTCGTGGGCGCTCCCGAGGCTTCACCGGGCGGGCTCGCCAACGCCGGCTCGATGCGTGTTTACTTCGCGCGCGACGCGCTTCCGGTTCAAGCGATCCCTGGTCGGTCGGCGGGGGACGCGTTCGGGAGCACCGTGTCGACGGCAGGCGACATCAACGGGAGCGGCCGCTGGGCCGCGCTCGCGGGCGCCCCCGAGGCCAACCCGATGGGGCGCACCCGGGCCGGCGAGGTGAGTATCTTCTTCGCGGGCACGATGGGGCTCTTTACGCCGGCGGTTCGTGTGTTTCCCGGCGCGACCGCGGGCGATCAGTACGGCGAGGCCCTCGGCAGCCCCGGCGACGTGAACGGCGATGGCCGATCGGACATGGTGATCGGCGCGAGGACGATCAACGCGGGCCGCGGAGGGCTGACGATCCTCGCCGGAGACGCCGACGCGGTGAACCTCACCCGGTCGTACACCGTCGCGGGAGCGACGATCGGCGACTCGTTTGGCGAATCCGTGATGCGCTGATCACTCGAAAACGTGTGCGTCGCCCGACCCGGTCAGCCCTTGTTGCTCACCCGGACGCGAGACACTTCGGCGCGGCTCGGGTTGAGCCGAAGAAATCCATGGTCTCCGGCGACGAGCA
>LNEO01000175.1 GCA_001465015.1 Deltaproteobacteria bacterium Ga0077539
GAACGCCTGAGACGAACCACCTCGACCACCGGCGCCACCCCCGCCGCCGTTTCCTGGCATCAGTTGTCCGCCAGCACCCGAAGCTCCTCCATTGGAGCCGTGTCCGCCACCGCCACCACCGCCGCCTCGCGCGCAGGGTGAGAAGCCAGAGGACCCTGGCTCCCCGCCTCCTGTGCTGTTGCTTCGTCCGTTGCCGCCTGGGCCGCCAGGGCTGCCCGACGCGCCCATCATTCCGTTGGAGCCGTCAGTGCCTGGCGCCGCAGCGCCCGCGATGATCGTGCTCCCCTCGAACGCGACCCGCGCGGTGCAGTTTGCCAACCGCACCCCGTAGCTGCTCGCTCCGGGCGTCGTCGCGCTGGCCGCGCGGATGGTCATCCGTTGCCCGCGACCGCCGTGGTGTTTCCGCTGTCGAGCGTCGTGGTGTTCATCATCCCGCGCGACCACGGGATCATCGCTGGGTTGTACCCGCCGTAGATGCTCACGCCGTTGGAGAGGGTCACTTGTCCGGTGTACGTGCCCGCGGCGACGTAGACGTCCTTCACCGGCATGCTCGCTGCGGCCGCGGTGATGGCCCCTTGGATCGTGCGCTTGGGTTGCGCCATCGTCCCTGGGTTGCTGTCGTTGCCCATCGGGCTCACGAAGATGGCGCGCGCGATGTCTCCGTCGATGCCGTCGCAGTTGTTGTCGCGAAACATCAGGTCCGGAACGTCGGGCATGCCATCGCTTCGACACTCGCAGCCGTTGGACATCGCCGCGCGCGGCGCGTTGAGGTCGCCGTCGCCGTCGACCGCGCCCATCACGCAGGCCCAGTTGCACATGCCCGCCGCGCACGTGGTGGTCGCGTTGGCGCGCGTCGGGCACGCCATCATGCAGCCGCCGCAGTGCATCGGGTTGGTCATGAAATCGTGCATCGGCTCGTTGCCGCAGAGGTAGGTCGAGCCCGATGGCATGCACGTGTCGGTCGTGCACGGGTTCATGTCGTCGCACGACGGAGGGGCGCTGCGGATGCAGCGACGCCGCGCGGCGTCGCACGACCAGGTGCCCATGCACGAGTTGCTGTTGAGCCTCTGGCAGGTCGTGTCGCCGATCTCGCACGGGACCTCGGACAGACACCCCGAGCCTTCGACGCAGAACTGCCCGCTCGGGCAGCGCATGTCGTTGGGCACGTGCGTGCAGCGGCCCGCCATCGCGTCGCAGCGATCGTCGGTGCACGAGACGCTGTCGTCACAGGACGGAACGCCGCCGATCACCACGCATCGATTGCCCATGCATCGCTGCGCGTTGGTGCAGAGGTCCGGCGCGGTACAGTCGTCGTCGCGCATGCACGAGCGCGCGTCGACCGACTGAACGTCAGCCATCACGCCGCTGTCGACGCCGGTGTCCGCGGGCGTCGGCGCGTCGGCGGTCGTGTCCGCTCGCGCGTCCACGCGTACGCCTGTGTCTGGTCGGCCGACCTCGGTCTCGGTGCACGACGCGATGATCGGCACGACGGCGATCGTCGAGAGAGTCGAGAGCGTCGAAAAGAGCGATCGTCGAAGCATGGGGTAGATGCGACCTCCGAGCGAAGAGGTGTGGGTGAATCGCGCGCCGCGAAAACACGCGGAGCCGTCGCTGGAGTGTACTGCATGAGCGAGCGGTCGTCGGCTTCTCTGCGTGAGGTGTGGCAAGCTCCGAGAGCGAATGAAGGATCTCGCCCACGAAGGTTCCAGTGTAGGTGTGGTGCACAGATCGCGAAGAGGCCTCGTCGCGCTGTGCTGCGCGGCCGCGATCGAGGCACTCGCGAGCGCGGGGTGCGGTGATGCACCCGCGACGACGAACGCAGAGGCGACAGCGAGCAGCGGCGGTGAGTCCCCGCGGCCGAGGCGACGTCGTCGGCGCAGGCCTCGTGCGGATCATGTGACGGTGGCGACGGCGTCGAGCGCCGCGAGTCCGCAGGGCGCTGCGTCGAGCGATGGCGTCGGGCCGAGCGCGACGGGGGCTTCATCGGCTCGCGTCGCGGTCGGCGGCAACGCGACCGCGACGGGTCGGGCGAGCCAGCCTGTGTACGAGATGGGCACGCCCGTGGTCACATCCTCGAGCTCGTCGATCGCCGATCGCGTCCGGTGGAACGAGAGCGAGGGCGCCATCGAGTGCGGCGCTGGGGAGGCGAGGCCGATCGTGCGCTGCCCGCAGTGCCCCCGCGCTCCGGAGGTCGCAGGGATCGTGCGGGCCTTTGTCGCCGTCGAGACCAACGTGATCCACTGCAACCCGCCTTCGCGTCCCGACGGAAAGCTCACGGTCCGCGTGCAGTTCGCGGGAGACGGGACGGCGATGCTCGTTTGGTTTCAAGGTGTTAGCGTCGATCGCGCGACGAGCTTGTGCCTCGGACGCGCGCTCTGCGCCGCGCGCGTCCCCAACTTTCAAGACCCGATCGCCTCGGTTCCCTACGACTTTCACGTGCGGGTGCCCGAGAGCTGACTCCGTGGTTCGTCCGTGAATTTGCGGGAGGGACGCGTGTTTCGGGGGCGGCTGTTTTGGTGGCTCCATTTGACGCGCGATTGGGGTACGGTCTCGCCCCTCGCCGCGTGTGTTGCGCTGGCATCGAGCGTGGAGCTTTGAATCAATGGTCGCGCATCAGTGGATCAAGAAGTGCGTCGTCGGTGTGATCGGACTCGCCAGTGTCGTGGCCTTCGGCGCGTGCGGCGGCCAGACCGAACAGCGACCGGGCCCGTACTCCAACGAGCTGCTCAACAACCTCTCGCAGCATCCTCCGCAGGGAGAGCCCGTGCCGGGAAGCACCACGGCCGGCGGCGAAGAGCCAGCGGTGTCGCAGACTCCGGTCGAGCCGCCTCCGTCCGAGCCTGACGTCGTCGTCGTCGACGTCACTCCTCCTCCGGTCATGGACGCGGCGCCCGAGGCCAGCGTCGACGCGGGTCGTCGTCGGACGCCTGCCGCGCCGCGGGACGGCGGGGCTGCGCGACCGGCGCCGCGCCGCGACGGCGGGCGCTGAGCGATCTGCGCGCGGGCGGGGAGCGCGGTATAGCAGGCGTGCGATGCAGAATGTTCCCATCGAAGTGACGGCGCGGATGGAGCGCGCTCGCGGCGCTCCCGTCGACCTCTGGGTCGAGCCTGGGTGGCCGGGCGGAGTGCGCGTCGTCCTGGTGTTTCACACGCCCGGAGAGCCGCCGCTCGGGATCACCATCGATCGCTTGTTCGAAGCGCAGTGGCCCTTCGCCAGGGCGCCGCAGCTGCGCGTCGGCTGGCGCATGCAGACGGTGGCCAAGGACATTCGCATCTCGACCGTGCAGAGCTTCACGCTGCCGGGCAGCGATCCCGCGGTGCGCGTCGAGGTCGAGTTCGAGGGGCTCCCGCCGCTCGCGTTCGAGGGCGCGGCGCTGCACATCGGGCCGGTTCCTGTGCCCAAGCAGCAGCCGCCGATGCCCGAAGAGCCCAGCGTTCACGGGCAAGCGTTCGACGCTTGAGGCTTCACACGACGCTTACCCCTGCGGCGCAGACCACACGTAGCCCGCGAGCTCGCGCGCTTGATAGCCGAGGCGCATCACGGCGTTGTCGCGCTCGGCGCTGCTCGTCGTGTAGAAGTTGTCGCGGGTGCCGGGGTGGTGGAGGCGATAGAGCGGCGTCGCTCCGCACGCGGCGCTCGTCCCGATGTATCCGATGATTCCCTCGCGGGTGAAGCCCTCGCACGCGGCGTCGGGCGTGAGCAGGTGGCGGCCCTGCGCCGGGCTGTAGCAGCGGTAGAGCGGCGCCGTCCCTGGGACCATCGCGCCGTAGAGGTAGAAGAAATTCTCCGCCTCGACGGTGAACCCGCAGCAGCCGGCCTCCATGCGGTTGGTCGTGTAGAAGTGCTCGACGCCCGAGGAGCGATGCACGCCGATGCGGCACCCGCCGAGGTCGTCGCAGCGCCCGTTGCAGTTGTCGTCGCGGGTGTTGCACTGCTCGGGGGGCTGCGTCGCGCACGCACCACAATTCATCGGGTCCGTCGCGAGGTCCGCCTCGCACCCGTCCATCGCGTTGCGGTTGCAGTCTGCGCGGCCCATCGGGCACGAGACCATCATGCATCTTCCGCCCGCGCAGCTCGCGCCGCTGGGGCATTGATCGGTCCGCGTGCACTCGACGCAGCGGCGCAAGGCGGTGTCGCAGCGAGGCGTCGCGCCGGCGCATCCCTCGTCGGCGCGGCAGCCAGGAGCGCACGTGAACGTCGCTGGATCGCAGTGGTCCGAAGGGTCGCAGCGGTCCATCGACGGCGTGCATGCGACGCAGCGGCCGCGGACGGGGTCGCACACCGGCCTGCCCGCGCGGCCCGCGCAGTCCGGGTCGGATTCGCACTCGCGGCGGGCGTCGAAGGACGCGACGTCGACCGCGCCGTCCGCGGGAGCGCCGTCGGTGAGCGAGCCTGCCTCGCTGCCGTCGCGGGTCGCGTCGGCCCTGCGGACGTCGGTGGGGAGCTCCTCGGTTAGAGCACACGAATTCGAGATGACAGACAAAATACAGGCGAAAAGCGCTGTGTTCGAGCGCGAGATCAAGCGAGGACCTCGGCGACGGGCTGGTTGGTCTCGGCGCCGTTGAAGCCGTAGCTGTCGAAGGGCAGCCCGAGCGAGCGCAGGACGGTGAGGTGGGTGCGCGCGAGGTTTCCCGCGGGCTGCCGGTAGTGAACGCCGCCCCGGAGCGTCCCGCCGCCCCTGCCGCAGAGCATCACGGGAAACTCGTTGACCTCGTGTTGATCGCCCGCGCTGAACTCGCTGGTGGCGAGCATCACCATGTTGTGGAGCAGCGATCGCCCGCCGACGTCCATCGTGTTGGCGAACACGTCGAGCACCCTGGCGAGCGCGCGCATCGTGAAGATCGTGGCGGCCTTCGCGATGTCCCAGCGATTTTCGTGGCAGAGCTGGTGCAGCCCCGACGGCGCGCCCACCGCGCGAAACACCGTTTGTGACCCGGGGCCGGTGAACATGATCGAGAAGACCCGGGTCAGGTCGCACTGCATCGCGATCGCCAGGAGCCTCGCCATCTCCTCGAGCTTCTCGACGAGGAGCTCGTTGCCGGGAGATCCGTCGTAGCCGCCCGGGCGCGAAGGCCGCGAAGGCGCCATGCACATCGGCGCGCTCGCCCGCAGGTTGCGCTGGATCTCACCGATGTGCTCGAGGTGGGCTTCGAGCCTCACGCGATCGCTCGCTCCGAGCCTGGCGCGGAGCGCGCGGGCGTCAGCGGCGACGGCGTCGAGCACCGTGGCGCGGTCGGCGTTCTCTCGCGAGCCCATGACGGGAACGCCGAAGAGCTGCTCGAAGAGCTGATCGACCGAGCGGATCGGCAGGTTCTGCGACTCTTGTCCGTTGTACGAGATGCACGTCCACGTGCCGTAGTCGTGGAAGCGGTTGTTGCTCACGCTCACTTCGATCGAGCGAAAGCGGGTCGGGCACATGCCGGCGAACATCGGGTGCCGGGCGATCACCTGATCGAGCGTCGGGCGCGAGAGCGCGAAGATGTGATCGGGGTGATAGAAGCCTTCGGGCCGCGGGCGATCCGCGCTGAGCGCGTTGGCGACGCCGCGCATGTGGCCGTCGCCCTGTCCGCCGGGCGTCGCGGGGATCGCGGTCTTGGGCTCGAGGCCTGAGAGTACGCTGACGTTTGCGACGTGCGGGGCGAGGGGCGCGAGCTGCTCGGACGGCGTCCACATCGTGCTGCCCGAGGGCGTCCAGGTGTCGGGTCGACCGCGGCCGAGCCAACCGTAGCCGTTGCCCCAGAAGAACACGCCGAAGCGCTTGGGAACGGTCCCGCACGCATACGCCTCGCCGTGCGAGTCGAGCATCGCTTCGAGCGGCGGGAGCGCGACGGAGGCGAGCGTGCCCGCGATCGTTCCGCGGAGGATGGTGCGTCGAGAGAGGGACTTGGTGGCCATGGGTGGTCGCTTTCTCAGCTCGAGGGCGGGGCTGCGAAGCGAAACCCTTCGCTGGCGAAGAGCTCGACGATCAGGCGCTTGAATCGAAAGCCATTGTCTTCGAAGCGCCGCGTGAGCTGCTCGAGGGTCGCGGTCTCGCCCGCGACGTCGAGGCGCCCTTGCGTGAAGCGATAGAGCTGCTTGACCACGCACCGCGCGACGCGGGGGTCTGTGGCGAGCCGCTCGCTGAGCGCCCGCGCTCCGACGAACATCACTCCGTTGATCTCGCCGGAGGCGTCGACGGACATGCCCTCTTCCATCGTTCGCAGCGCGCCGATGGCGTCGAAGTTTTCGAAGCCGAGCCCCAGCGGATCGGTGATCAAGTGACACGCCGTGCACGCGGGGTTGGCGCGGTGGCGCTCGAGGCGCTCGCGCAGGGTGAGCCGCGCGCCTCCGTCGGGCTGTCCGAGGTCGAACTGCACGTTTCCGGGAGGGTCGGGGACGGGCTCGCAGCGCAGTCGCTCGCTGACGAATCGGCCGCGAGCGGTGGGGCTCGTTGAATTCTGGTGCGACGTGATCGCGAGGATGCCCGCCGTGGTGAGCAGACCGCCTCGCTGCGAGCTCTCGGGCAGATCGACGCGGACGAAGCCCGAGGCGCCGGCGGGGTACGGCACGCCGTAGAGCTGGCCGAGCTCGGGGTTGATGAAGCTCTGTCTCTGCGAAAACAGCCGTCGAAAATCGACGTCTTGCGTGAACACGACGTCTTCGACGAGCAGCTCGACCTCTTTGCGCATCGACTCGGCGAGCGTGACGGTCATCTGCGGAAACTGCGCGGCGTCACGCGACAGGTGATCGAGCGCGGACAGCCCGAGGTACTGCACGAAGAACGCGCGCACCCCGGCGCGAGCGCGAGGCGAGCGCAGCATGCGCTCTGCTTGGGCGCGCACGCCCTCTTCGGTCGAGAGCGACCCGTTGTCCGCCGCGGTGAGCAGCTCTTCGTCTGGAATCGAGTCCCACAGCGCAAACCCGAGGCGCGAGGCCATCTCGTGCGCGGTGTACTTGCGCCGTCCGCCGTTTTCTTCGCCGAGCTCGACGCGGTAGACGAAGTTGGGCGACTGCAGCGCGCCCACCGTGGCGTAGCGCAGGCCCGACCAGGGGTCGCCGGGGGCCGTCGTCGCGCGGGCGAGGGCGACGTAGCGGTCGACCTCGGGTGCGTCGGCCGGCCTCCTCCACGCGCGCCGCAGAAATCTCTGTAGATACGAGCGCGCGCACGTGTCGGTCGCGTCTGGCGTGCACCCGACGAGCGTCATGCGCCGCGGCGGGTCCGAGAAGACCGTCTGCGTGACGGCGCGGGCGGTGCGCTCCCAGCCCTCGACCCCGCGTTGGCTCACGGTGGCCAGAGACGCGCCGATGTTTGTGAACAAAAAGGGGTTGGTGTCCGCTTCCGCCGGCTCGATCGTGAGCCCGAGGCCGAACAGATCCGTCAGCGCGTTGCGATACTGACTGTTGGTCAGCCTGGGAAAAGTCAGCGGACCTGGCTCGAACGGCGCGACGGGAGTCGTGCTGTCCGCGACGGCGTCGCTCGCGACCCTCGCGTCGGTGCGCGTTGGCGTCACGCGTGCGGACGGGTCGCGGATCACGCCCTCGCAGGCGAGCGCGGCGGGGACGAGAGCTGCGAGCAGGCGGACGGTGCGCATCGCGTGGGCTCTCCGAGGATAGCGCTCTGCCGGGCGTCGAGGAAGCGCACGAAGGGGTGCTCACGGCGCGCGCGCGCGGTAGGCTCGGACGCAACATGGCTCGCGTGTATGGAGCGAAGGAGCGTCGGTGTGGGCATTGTGGCGCGCCCATCGTCCCGGGGCTCGCGGTGTGCAACTACTGCCGCCACGCGTACGTGGGCGCGCCGCCGGGGCCCAAGTGCCCTAAATGCGCGGCCGTCAACGTGGCGGGGTCGATGGCGTGCGGACGCTGCCGAATCCCAATGGCGCGCTCGTGCATCTTCTGTGGCGCGGCGTCTCCGCTCGACGCATCGGCGTGTCGCCACTGCCACGAGGCGTTCGCCGGCGCGGTCGAGCGCAAGCAGCAGCGCGAAGCGAGCTACAAGCAGCATCAGTACATGCAGCTCGCAAACACAGGAATTCAAGCGGCCGGCGTCGTGATCGCCTCCGGCGCGGCGACGGGGCTGCTCGGCTCTGTCGGCTCCCTGCTGGGCTCGATCGTGGACGCCGCGGGCGACTGAGCGACCGTCCTTCGGCCGCGCACGGTCACTGCTGTGCGTTGGGACGCGCTAGCTGAGCGCGTGCGCGAGCACGGCGTCGCCGATGTGCTCGAGGCTGCTCCAGTCGCGCACGAGCTCTGCTGCGCTGCGGCCCCAGGCGAGCGCGGGGACGGGAGCCATGGTGTGGCCGCGGGTCGAGAGGTCGTCGAGGTTGCCGTGGTCGCTCGCGACGACGAGGGTGTCTCGCGCGGGGTCAGCGATCGACGCGAGGGCTTCGAGGAAGCGCTCGGTGCGCGCGACCTCTCGCCGCGCGAAGGCGGTGTCCTGCGCGTGCCCAGCTTTATCCGTGAGAAAGAGCTCGAAGAGCGACAGGTGCACCTCGCGCGCGCCCGCGAGCACAGCGCGCGCGGCCTCGAGCATCGAGCGCGGCGCCACGTCGATCCCGAGCCCGCGCACGACGTCGTGAACGAGGTCGAAGGTCGCGGCGCGGTGAAGGTCGTCGACGGTGTAGAGCCTTCCCCCGCCCGCGATCGCGGCGCACGTACACGCGCCGCGGTGAACGGACTTGCTTCGGTCTTCGCTGTCCCGCGCGCGCTCGTGAGTAAACGCGTTGAGGTACGCGCTCGTCGCGCCCGCCTGCCGCGCGCGCAGAAGGATCGAGCGCTCGTCGATGATCGCCCGCACGCGCCTGTCGGGAAACGCGAACAAGTGCTCGCCGATCGCTTTGGCGACGTTGGTTCCAGTCAGGATGGTGGCGGTTCCGGTGGCGCTTTGCGGCAGGCCTTCGACGCCGAGCCTGGCGTCGAGCGCGCGCAGCGTCCAGCCGGCCGGAGGCCTCGCGCCGCGGCCCGCGAGTGGCGCGAGGATGGTCCGCGCGCCGCCATGGTCGAACGGGTTGTGCGCGCCGGGCGTCCCCAGCCCGATGCCGTCGACGAACACGAGGATCGTGTGGTGTTGGGGCTTCACTTCACTTCACACCGCGGCGGCGAGCGTCATCGGGATCTCGTCGCGCGGTATTGGGTTAGTTCCACGTGCGGCCGCCGTCGGTCGAAAACAAGCGAACCGCGCGGATGACCGAGCCTCTGCCGACGCCGAGCACCCCGACGCGCTCGCGAAACGTGCTCACCGCAGAGATGCTGAACGCGAAGCCGGGGTTCACGGGCGCCTCGGGCTGCTCGGGCGGCGGGCTCGTGGCCGCCTCGAGGATCGCGAGCGGAGCGCCGCCGACCCATGTATTCGAGTCGGTCGTCGAGAACACGCGAACGCTCCCGGGCGTGCGAACAAACGCGAGCACCGCTCCAGGAACGAGCGCCGCCGCGTCGATCGTCCGCTGCACAGCGAGCGACGGAAGCGGCGTCGGCAGCAGCCGCGGCTCGCGGCCACCGACGTACTCGAGCATGGCGCCGCTGTGCCCTACGGCGTCCGCCAGCAAGAGCGAGCGCTGCTCGTCGCACGAGAACTCGAAGCGCCCCGCGCTCAGCGCGCCGACGCGCGCGGTCGGGATGTCGCCGTTGACGGCTCCGTTGGCGTCGAGGCGATAAAACGCGTAGTCGTCGTCGCTCGCGGCGACGAAGTGCGCGGTGTTGCCAGCGACGCACGCTCGGACGCGCGCGCGGGAGAGCGGCCGCCCCTCGGTGACGAGCACCTGGCGGGTCACCATTTCGCGTGGCGCGGCGGCGCCGGTCTGCGGCGCGGGCCTCGCGACGGGCGTCTCGCTGCCTTCGGACGGTCGCGCGAAGCTCCACGCCTCGACGGACATTCCTCGAGCGCCGTGGCGCAGCAAGTACGCTCGAACGCCGAACGAAGTCGCGTCGGCCGCGGCGGCGTTCGCCGTCGGCTCTGCGTTGATCACGACCCCTGAGTCGGCGCTCGTCGGTTGACCCTCTGGGGATTCGGGGGTCGCGACGAGGGCCACCGCGGCGACGGGCGTGTCCTGCAGCGTCGCGGGAACGCGCTCGACCCACGACACCGCGCCGTTCGCTGGCGTCGACCACACGTGCAGTCGTCCGCGAGAAATATAGGCAAACCAACGATGTCCCGCGGACTTCGCGTATTGCCACGACTCGATGATGTGCTCGCCAGTTCGAACCGACGCCGGAAGCTGCAGCGGCGCAGAGCGCACGGCCTCGAGCGGCAACAGCGCGTCTGCTTCGTCCGTGGCGAGCATCGCCGCGGCTGCGTTGGTCACTCGCAGGGGAGCGCCCGCGCCGAGCACCGCGTCCGCTGGTGCGCCTCGCTCTCGAAAGAGCAGCGAGTGCGCGCGTCGATCATTCGCGTCTTGATAGAGCACCCATTCGGGAGCGGCGAACGTGGCGCCGTCAGCGCGGGGCGTGATCGTGTTTCCCTGCGGAATGCGCGCGACGCGGACTGGATAGAGGTCCGTGGCCTCGTGCGCGAGGGGGCTCTGCCAGCCGCTCTCGGTGCCGACCGTGCTCTTGATGACCTCGATCGTCAGCGTCGCGAGCGCGGTGCCCAGTCGCCCGTTTTCGGCAACCGTGATCGCGCCGGTCGGCGAGAGCGCGAGCGACTCGAGGTGCCTGACGACCTCGGCTGCTGCGGAGTGCGCGGCGGTCGCGTTGGGCGTCGAGGCGAGCTTCGCGGCCACGCGCTGCGCGAGCGACACGCACCTCGACGGCCACGAGTCGCCCTGCGGTTCGCTCACCACGCGACGCAGGTGGGTGTTGAGCTTCGCAGCCCACGGCCGCGGATCATCGTCGCTCGGCCTCGGCCAGAGCATCCGTTCGGCGTCTCGCCCGATCGCGCAGCGAAGGAGCCTGCGCGTCGAGTGCGCGAGCGGCGCGTCCCGCGCGACGATCGAGTCTTCTCGACGGTTGTTCGCGTATCGAGCGAAGAGCGCGACCGCGAGGAGCCCGAAGAAAATCACGGTCCCTCGCGAGGGCTTGACGGTCATCAACGCCACGCGCGCACTCTAGCACAGGCTCGCTGCGGCGATCGCAGCGTCGCTTCGGGTCGGCGACAGGCGCGAACGTTCACCCTGCAAAAACACCGGGTGCTCGATCTTGCCTGTCTTCCTTCCGACCCGGCGCCGCTTTAGCGCCAGGTGGCTCCGCGGTCGGTGCTTCGCAGAAGCCGCAGCCCGTCGGGCACCGCGATCGCGAGCAAGAGCTCTTCGCCTTGTTCGTAGAGCGCGAGCCCTTCGACGACGATCCCGTGCTGTTGCGCAGAGGCGTCGAACACGACCCGCTCTGTGTCCCAGCGGGTGTCGCCCGAGCCGCGGACGCTCACCGCGACGATGCTCCCTGCGGCGCGCGCGAAGATCGTCGTGTTGCCTGCGATCGCGACGGCGACGGGCCAATCGCTGTGGATGAGCGAGCGGCCGTTGGCGGTGCGCGTCGCGTACGGAGGCATCGTGAGCGGCGTGCGAATGATCGGCGGGTTGACGCTGCGGCATCGGTCTTGCTCGCACAAGATCATCGGGCTCGAGCGCCCTCGCTCGAGGGCGAACATCACGACGCGATCATCATCGCAGCGCACCGCAGCGCGCTCCGAGTAGGTCCCTCTCGTGGGGCTCGTCGAGCGCACGAGCTGCCTCGGTCCGCGCTCGTCGACTTCGAACGCGAGCCACTCGCTGTTGGCCGCGACGAAGAGCCACGGCTTGCCGTTGGATCGCGGGCAAAAATGCAGCTCGGGCGTGCGTCCCGCCACGCGCGTCTCTCCGAGGCGGCTGATCGTGGGCTGGTCGCTGTCGCGCAGGGCTGCTGCGAACGAGAGGGTGGTCCGCTCGTTGGAGGCGTCGCGCGTCGTGTACGCGACGACCGAGCCCGACCCGAGCGGCGCGATCGCGACGTGATCGTCGAACGCGCGCGTGCGTCCTTGCGTTGTCGGGCGGGGCGTTGGCCAGGGTGAACGAGGCCCAACCGCGGCGCGGCGAGTGTCGTCCGAAGACCACTCCCACGGCTGGCGTCCACTGAGCCATCCAGAAGATGTCCCCTGCGGTGGCGTAGCCGTCGAGGTCGACGTGCAGGCCGTCGAGCGCGTCGTCGACGGGCGCGACGCGGACGCCTTCGGTCTCCATGCCTGGGCGAATCCAGCGCAGGTCTGTGAGTCCGTCGTCGGTGGGTCCGGTGCGCGCGTCGATTCGCAAGAGGCCGCTCGGTCGAAGGACGCTCACGTGCGACGAGATCGCGGCGAGCACGCGCACGCGCCACAGACCGCCCTCGAGCGAGACGCTCGCGAGGCCGGGCAGGGGCGTTCCTGCGAAGAAGCGACGCGGCGTCCCGATGGAGGTGGGCTCGAGCCCCTGGGTGGGGACGATCGTGGGCTCGGGGAGGGGCGCGGGCGCGGGCGCCTGCGGGGCTTCGAGCGAGTCGGCAGAGGCCGAGGTCTCGGCGCCGAGATCGAGCTCTGCGCGCACGCGAATGAACGCATCGACGATGCGGGCGACGTCGACCTCGGGATCTCCAGAACGAAGTCGCCACACGAGCGCGGTCCGTTCGAGCTCGCGCAAGAGCGTTCGGCTGTGCTCGCGCAGGTGGGACGGAGCTCCGACGAAGGGGCGCGTGTCGTCGACTTCGCCTGCGTGCCGGGCGAACGAGCGCGCGATCGGCACGCACCGATCGATCCAGGTGATGGACGGCTCGGCTGGCGTCGACAGGGCGAGCAGGCGAATCCGCGTGCGCGCGGCGGAGGGCGAGCGAAGGACCTGCGCTCCGTCTGGGCCAAAGACGCAGCGGGTGAGGGCCGTGATCCTCGAGCTCTGCGAGCCACCCGCGCGGCGCGCCGCGTGCCGTCGCCACCGCTCGGCGCCCCACAAGACGGCGGCGAGCGCGATGAGCGCGAGGACGAGCCCAGCGCTCGATCCCTGTTTCTTGCGAGCGACCACGGGCGAGGCTGGGAGGGTAGCATGCGTGACAGGGCCACGAAGGCCGACTGGGACGAAAGGGATCCATCGTGAAGAAGTCGATCGCGCAGAAGGCGACCACCACGAAGAGCGCCGCGAAGAAGACCGCCGTGAAAAAGCCGGCGGTGAAGAAGGCAGCGACCGCGAAGAAGGCCGCGAAGAAGGCCGCGTCGACCCCGGCATCGGCCGCGAAATCGCCAGCGAAGAAGAAGCCCGCCGCGAGCAAGGGGCCCAAGCGCTACGCGGGGCTGCCGATCGTGTGGCAGCTCGAGAGCGGACAGCAGACTGTGGGCCTGTGGGTCGACGATCACGTGTGGACGGGCAACTCGATCGGCGAGTGCTTCAAGCTCGATCCGGCGAGCGGAAAGCTTATTTCGAGCTGGAAGCTCCCTGGCGAATGCGTCGCGGTGCTGTCGGACGACGCGTGGAAGTACGCCGGGTGCAACGACGGGTGCATCTACGACCTGACGGGCGACGTCGCGCGCGTGGCCTATCAGCTCGGGGGCGCGAGGCACGACTGGATCGAGGTCAACCAGGGCGTCTTGTGCGTCTCGGACGACGAGGGAACGATCACGGTCATCGACGTCGACGGCTCGACGCGCTGGCAGAAGTCCGACAAGAAGGCGCGCGAGGCGTGGGTGCTGCGCACGGCCGCGGACGGGCTCTACCACGGGAGCATGGTGGGGCTTCGCAAGTACAGCTGGAGCGGCAAGCGCCTGTGGCAGACGAGCTGCGGCGACGTTCGGTACGGGGTCATCGACGGCGACGACGTCGTGGTGACGGCGGGGTTCTATTCGAACAGCGGCCGGACCTCGCTGGTGCGGATCGATCGTGAGAAGGGCAAAGAGCATTGGCGTCGCGAGGCGTCGACGAAGAGCGCGGGCTTCTCATCGAACGGCGCCGAGGCGGGCGCGGCGAGCGCCGCGAGCGACGGGACGCGTCGGTTCTTCGCGGGCGTGGGCAGCTACGTGTTCTGCTACGACGAAGAGGGAGCGCTGTTGTGGGAGGCGCCCACGGGCTGCCGCTCGCTCTGCAACATGATGGTGCAGGGAGACGCGCTGTACTTTGCGTCGCAGACGGGCGCGATCGGCCGAGCGGACATCTCTCGAGAGGCCTTCGACAAGCTCGAGTCGGGCGCGTGGACAGCGCCCAAGAGGCTCAGGCACGGGCGCTTGAAAGAGCAGTCGCGGGAGGTCGCGCGCACCACGGACACGAGCAAGGGCGTCGTGGTCGAGTGCGTGAAGGAGGGCGGCAAGGTGCGGGTGCGCGTGGTGTCCAAGGGCTATCGCAGCGATTGGTTCTGCCAGTTTCCCAGGGACATTCGCGAGGTGGGGGCGAAGTTCGTCGTGGACGAGGTGCGCGAGGCCACGCAGGGCGGGTTCTATCGCGTATTGGGAAACATCAAGCGGCTGGAGTGACTCGCGGCCTCGAACC
>LNEO01000176.1 GCA_001465015.1 Deltaproteobacteria bacterium Ga0077539
TCGTACGCGTCCAGCGCGCGGCGATCGCGCTCTCTCGAAAGCGTCGCTCGCCGATCGGGTCGCTCGTCGTCGTCGGTGACGGAAAGACCATCGTCAACGGGGGCGACTCGCAGCAGCGGGCGGACTTTCAGAAGGCGCTGAAAGAAGTCGACTCCGTGATGTTTGCGACGGCAGTCGTCGTCACGAGCAGTGGCTTCGGTGGTGCTGCGCTGCGCGCGTTTGTCTCGGGGGTCATCCTCGCGTCACGTGCCCCCTACCCCATGAAGGTCTTCGACGCATTCGTGCTGGGCCGAGACTGGCTCGTCGAGCGCGGTGTGGACGCGAGCGAGCGCGCGTCAGTCTCGGCGGCCCTCGATCAGGGCCTCGTCGAGCTCGCCGGTCCTCGCGTGGGGTAAGCCCCGCCCCGGTTGTTCGGCTCGCTACCCAGCGCACGGGGAGCCCCCGCGCCGCCCTCGCTCGGTGCTACACCTTCGGATCTCCGTTGGTCATGCAGCCTCGCATTTCTCCTGCAGTCGGCGCCGCGGCGTCGTCCCCCGCTGAGCCCTTCAAGCTCCACCGTCGCTTCGATCGCGCCGCCCGCCTGCTCGGCGAGCCCGCGATGGAGTCGCTCGCGAAAAAGCACGTGATGGTCGTCGGGTGCGGCGGCGTCGGCTCATTTGCCGCCGAAGCGCTGGCGCGAACGGGGGTCGGTCACATCTCGCTCGTGGATTTCGATCTGGTGTGCGTGACCAACACCAATCGTCAGCTCCACGCAATGCGCGGCCAGATCGGCAAGCCCAAGGTCGAAGTGATGGCCGAGCGCCTGCGGCTCGTGCACCCGCAGGGAAGGATCGACGCCCAGGTGGCGTTCTACAACCCGGAGGCGTCAGACGAGCTGTTTTCGTCCGCTCCCGATCTGGTCATCGACGCGATCGACAACCTCACCGCAAAGGCTCACCTCGTCGTTCGCTGCAAAGAGCGCGGGACGCCCGTCGTCACGTGCATGGGCGCCGCGGCCAGGATGGACCCGACGCGCGTGAAGGTCGACGACCTCGCCAGGACGCACCACGACCCGATGGCCCATCATTTTCGCGAGATTCTTCGGCAAAAATACCACTGGGTCTTCAAGCGATCCAAGCCGCTCGGGATCCCTGCGGTCTTCAGCGACGAGGCGCCCATCGCGCCGAGCCAGCTCTCGTACGACATGGAAGACGGATTTCACTGCGTGTGTCCTCAGTCGGACAACGACCTGCACACCTGCGAAAAGCGCGCGCGCATCGACGGCAGCGCCTCGTGGGTCACCGGGAGCTTCGGCCTCGTCGCTGCGAGCGTCGCCGTACGAACCTTGCTCGGGCAGAGACTTCCGCACGAGAGCGAGAACCTTTCGCCCGCCCAGTCGTCGCAGGATCCTCGATGAGCAAGCGCACCGCCTGGGTCGTACGAGTCACATTCGCCCTCGTCGCGTCGGTCGCCATCGCCCTCTTGCTCCGCAAATTCGTCGGGTGGAACAGCGCTCCCCCCAAGTTCGACCTGTTTCGCGTTCCCTACTTCGGACCGAAGATCGGTCACAAAGAAGTCGAGCTGTTGTGGCCGCGCGCGCTGTGGGGGCTCGTGGCCGTTCCATACTTCGCCGTGGTCGCAGGCGCGTCGCTCGCGGACCTGCCCGCCGCGCAGCGCTGGCTCGGCGTGCTCTCTCGAACGCTCATGGCCGCGGTGCTGATCACGTCGTTTTCACGGCCGACCAGCACGACCTTCACGCAAAAAGTCGCGACGATCTTCCTCGTCGACGTGAGCGAGAGCGTGCCCGATGAAGCGCTCGACGACTTTCGTCGCCACATCGAGGGCGTCGTCCGCGCGCGCGGAGAAAACCCGGTGCGCGCCATCACCTTCGCGCGCCGGCCACGCGTGATCGAGCTGCCCGAACGGCTGGTTCCTGGGCAGCGCATCGCCGCGTTCGAGCGTCACGCGCCCTTGCCTGGCTCGCGTCCCGCGCAGCCGACCCAGCGCGCAGACAGCGGCGTCGAACAGACACCTGCTGATCGGCCCGGAGCGGCCACGGACCTGGGCGCGGCGCTCTCTTTGTCCTACGGGCTCTTTCCCGCGGGGTATCTGCGCCGCGTCGTGGTGTTGAGCGACGGCGTTCAGACCGACGGCGACGTGCTCGCCGAGGTGACCCGCGCGCAGCGCTTCGGCGTGCGCGTGAGCGTGGTGCCGTCGCGCCGCGGAGCGCCTCCAGAGATCGCCGTTCGCGAGATGCGTCTGCCCGATCGCATCCGCGTCAACGAGCCCTTCGAAGTGCGCGCGATGGTCTTCGCCTCGCGCCCCTCGCGCGTGACGTTCAACCTCATGCAGGGCGAGGCGCCCAACGGAGAAGAGCCGAGCCGCACCGTGGACCTCGCGGCGGGCGAGACCGAGGTGAAATTTCGCTCGATCGTGCGCGTCCCGGGCGACGTGACCTACGCGCTCTCGGCGCAGCCCGGGCCCGGCGTGCAAGACCGCTTTCGCGAGAACAACCGCTACGTCACCACGGCGATGGTCCCGGGCCGTCCCGCGATTCTCTACATCGAGGGCGATCCGGGACGGGCGCAGTTTTTCAGGGACGCGCTCGCGAGCGGAGACTTCGAGATCGAAGTGCGACCGGGCAGCGCTGTCCCCAACTCGCTGCGCGAGCTCGAACGCTTCGACTTCGTGGTGCTGAGCGACATCGACGCCGCGAGCGTGAGCGTCGGATCGCAGCAAGCGATCGCGCAGTACGTCCGCAACCTGGGCGGCGGCTTCATGATGGCCGGCGGGCCACGCGCCTTCGGCCTCGGCGGCTGGGGCGGAACCGAGATCGAGCGGCTCCTCCCCGTGCGCATGGAGGGTGAGCGTCGCCGAGACCAACCATCCATCGCGCTCGCGCTGGTGATCGACCGCTCGGGCTCGATGCAAGGTCAGCCGCTCGAGATGGCCAAGACCGCCGCGCGAAGGACCGCTGAGATCCTCGGGCCCGACGATCAAATCGAGGTCATCGGCTTCGACACCGAGGCCATCACCGTCGTGCGCATGCAGTCCGCGCGCAACCGCGTCCGCATCGCCAACGACATCTCGCGCCTCCGTCCCGGCGGAGGAACGGACATTCGCCCCGCCCTCGACCGTGCGTATCAAGACCTTCAAGTCACGCGCGCGGTCACCAAGCACGTGATCGTCCTTTCTGACGGCCAGGCGCCCACCGACGGAATGCGCGAGCTCGTGCAAAACATGGTCGCCGACGGCATCACCGTGAGCGCCGTCGGCCTCGGCTCGGGCGTCGACCGCACGCTGCTCGAGAACATCGGCCGCATCTGGGGCGGAGGCCGCACGTACATCACCAGCGACCCCAACAACCTCCCGCAGATCTTCTTGCGCGAGACGCAGCAGGTCCAGCGCAACTCGGTCATCGAAGAGCCCGTTCAGCCCAGGGTCGTCACGCAGGCGAGCTTTCTGCGTGGAATCGAAGCGAGCTCGATGCCCATGCTCCTCGCGTACGTCTCGACCCGCGCCAAGCCCGAGCCCGCGCAGGTGATCCTCGAGACCGACGACGACTCGGCCGAACCCCTGCTCGCCCGCTGGCGCGTGGGGCTCGGCTGGTCTCTCGCGTGGACGAGCGACCTGAAGAATCGCTGGGCGTTCGAGTGGATTCGCTGGCCGCGTTGGCGCGAGTTCTGGTCGCAGCTCGTGCGCGAGCACATGCGCCAGCGCCGTCGCAGCGAGCTCGGCCTGCGCGCAGAGATCGTCGCGGGCAACGTTCACGTGGCCGTGGACGCGATCACGCAAGACGACCGCTTCGACAACGGGCTCGAGAGCACGCTGACCATTCGCGGCCCGCAGCCTGGCGGTCGCGAAGAGAGCCTGCCGCTGCGCGCCGTCGCGCCCGGGCGCTACGAGGCCAACTTTCCCCTCGATCGCTACGGCGCGTTTGCGTTGCGCGCGGTGCACCGCCGCGAGGGCCGCGTCGTCGCCGAGAGCCACGGCCGCATCAACAACCCGTACCCCCGCGAGTACGCCGTGCTCGAGCCGGACCGCGAGACGCTCGAGCGCCTCGCGCGCGCGACCGGCGGCCGCGTGGATCCGACGCCTCCGCAGCTGTTCGACCCGCACGGCGAGAAGATCACCGAAGTGCAGCCGCTGTGGCGCTTCCCCGTGATGGGCGCCGTGGCCGTCTTGCTGCTCGACCTGCTCTTGCGCCGCGTGAGGATCTTCGACCGCAAGTTCAAGCGCGGCTGGTTGAAGCGCTGAACTCTCGGGACCCCACCGGCGCCGCCCCGCGAACGGGGCCGTTCAGCCCTTGAAGCCCGCGATCGCGAACTGCTCGCTGAAGTGCGCAAACGAGTGGAACTTGCGCACGACGGGCTCGGACACCGGGTGGGCTTTTCCTGCGCTCTCGGCGGCCTCGCGGGCGAGGGTCACTTTGAGCGACGCGAGCGCCACTTCGAGCTGATCGTCGTCGGGCTCGATCGTCGTGATCCCCTGCACGAGATAGCCCGGGCCGAGAAGAAGCTTGGTCAGCGGGTTGTTCGAGAAGCGCGCGCCCAGTCGCTGCAGCTCGTACGAGAAGCCGGCGATCACCGGGAGCATCATGACCTTGATGGCGATCGCGTACAGCTGCGCGGCGCCCGCGCCGATGCCCTTGAGCAGCGGAGGCAGCACGGCGGCGTAGACGAACACGCTCACGATGACGACGACCATCAAGAAGGTCGTGCCGCAGCGGGCGTGGCGTGTTGAATACTTGCGCGCGTATTCGAGTTCGAGCGGGTTTCCTGCCTCGAACGTGGCGATCGCCTTGTGCTCGGCGCCGTGATACTGAAACACGCGGCGCACCTCGGGGATGCGGCGGATCAAGAGCATGTAGCCGATGACGAGCGCGAGCTTGAATGCGCCGGTCAGCGCGTGAAAGAGAAAGTCCTGCATCCCGAGGCCGGGGCCGAAGAGCTTTCCGACCACCCAGGCCAAGAGCTGCGGCAGGGCGATGAAGAACGCGATCGCGAAGAGCATCGCGAGCTTGTTGGCCGCGCCCGAGCTCATGCCTCCTTCGCTCTTGGCCGCGGCGCTCTTGGCGGGGGCCGTCGCTGCGACCGCCGTGCCCGAAGCGCTGGCGGTCGCGGCGGCCTCTTTCGCGGCCTTGGCGTCTTCCTCCGCGATCAAGTCCTCTTCCATCTGCTCGGCAGAGAAATTGAGCGCGTTGTACCCGTTGGACATGGACTCGACGAGCGTCGCCACGCCGCGCAGAAACGGGATCTTCGTGAGGCGGAGCGCCCATTCGCCCTTCCAGGGCTGTTCGCGCACGACGAGCGCTCCGTCTTTGCGCCGCACGACGACGGCGAAGCATCTCGGCGAGCGCATCATCACGCCCTCGAGCACCGCTTGTCCGCCGACCTTGGTCTTCAGCTCACCACTCATTCGTTCGTGGGCGTGAAGCTACCCCGCGCGCGTCTCTCGCGCACGCAATCGAACGGTTTATACCCCCCGCGTTCACCCCTCTGCGCCGATCACTTCTTCTTGGCGGGGGCGACGGCGCCCACCTTTTCGAAGCGCTTCTTGAACTTGTCGACGCGGCCCGCGGTGTCCATCAGCTTCTGCTTGCCGGTGTAGAACGGGTGGCAAGCGCCGCACACGTCGACCGTGAAGTCGCCGCGCGTCGAGCGGGTGACGACCGAGTTGCCGCAGGCGCAAGAGATCGTGCAGTAAGGAAATTCGGGGTGGATTTCAGCCTTCATGGGGATCCTCTGTTGCTCCTGCAGTAGGGCGGCTCGGCCTTCGGTCCTTCGCGCTGCGTGGCCCGATGTCTGTACGCCCGTCAGAAGGGGGAGCGGAGGCCTAACACAACCCCCTTCGAGCGCAAAGCCCCCCTTCGAGACGCCCGGTTCGTGACTATTGCCCGAGGTAGAGCTTGAGCGTCTCTGCCGCGGCGCGCTTGTCGAAGCCCACGCCTTGCAGCTCGGACCGCTGGCTGATGCGCTCGAAGGTCTCCATGAGATAGTGCTGAAACCGCTCGCACTCGTTGACCGCGGCGATCACGCGCACAGGCTCGAGGAAGTCCGCTTCTTGGAGGCCCTCGACGGCCGCGAGAAACCGATCGAAATCCGGGTAATCGCTGGCGCGCAAGAGCTGGTAGCCCATCGAGCGAAAGTACCCGAGAAACTCTCGAACGAACTGAAAGCTCGAGTAGCTCGACCACTGGTCTGGCGCGTCGGGCGTGGCGCGCGCGCGGGCGACGAAGGCCCTCAACACCTGGGCGAACATCCAGAGATCGCGCCGGAGCCGCTCGCTCACGGTGCGCCTGGCGTTGGGGTCTTCGAAGAACTGCCCGACGTCGACCTCGGTGCGCACCGTCTGAGCGATGCGCGCGATCGCCGTCTGCAGCACATCTCGAAGCCCATCCATCGCGCCGTGCACGCCGCGCGCGAGCTCTGCGGCGGTCGGGACGGTCTGCGAAGACGGGATCTTCACCTCGAAGACGCCTCGGATCTCGACGCGCAGCGAAGCCGACACCGCTTCGAGTGAGCCGCGCAGCGCCGAGAGCCAATGCGCCTCTTGCGCGAGCTGGTCGAAGCGAGGCCCGATGTCGCGCGCGGGGACCTTCAAGAGCTCGCGCTCGAAGCCGTCAGCGAGCACCGCGCCAGCGCGGCCGCGGAGGTACGAGATGATCGCTCGCGCGTCCGAGCGAAGCAGCGAGAGCAACACGTACGCCCGCGAGACCTGCTGGGGGTCCGCCGTGGCGGCGCGGATGAGCTGCGTGTAGCGCAGCAGCCGAAAGCACGAGAGAAACGCGAGCGCCACGACCCTGTGCGCCGCGTCGTTGTCGACCACCTGGATGACGTCGAGCACCTCGATCGCGCGGATGCGATCGAACTCGGGGCGAAACTCCAGCGCGATGAGGGGATTGAAGAACTGATTGCGCGCGATCTCTCGCTGCACCAGCGCGAGCGACGCGTGAAAGAGACGGTACGGAACGCGCTCGAGCCGCAAGATCCCGTCCATCATCTCGCCGATCAACGTGAGCGAGTGGCGCAGGTGCAAGAGCGCGTCCTCGGGCGACTCTTGGACGGACGCGTCTTTTTGGAGGCGCGCGCGCGCGGGATCCTCGGGCAAAAGCGTCTCGAGGTAGCGCTGAAACACGTACGCGCGGTCGCGGGTCGAGAGCAGGTTTCGGCAGAGCGTGACGATGCGATGCAACGTCAGGCGCGCGATCACCAGCTCTTCGCGAAAGTCCAAGGCCACCACGGGCGTCTTGCGCGGCGCGCCCGGATGATTTCGTGGGTTGGCGAAGCACACGAGGCCCTTCAAGAGCATCTCGAGCTCGAAGAGCGTCTCTTCTTTGCGCTCCCACGAGAGCCCAGCGAACCACGCGTCGCGCGCCGCGGCTTGTTCGCGTCTCAGTCCGCGCGTGTCTCGCAACAAGTCCGCGTACGGATCGCGCACCCTCGATCGACCCGAGGGCGTCACGCTGCGAGGGGCGGACATCGCGGTCCGCGGAGGTTCAGTCGCCATAACTCGGCGGGAGCATACACCGCCCGCCCCTCGTCGCGACCGCTGTTTATGCTGCTCAGGGATGGCGCGAGAGGTAGTCGATCAGGTCGATTTTTGTAATCAATCCAACGAGCTTGCGGTCTTCGGTCACCAGGGCGATCTTCGCCTCGGCCAGGACGCTCTGCAGAAGGTCGACGCGCGTCTCGGGGGTGACCGAGGCGTAGTCGCTCTCGATCAAGTGCTCGATGGTTCCGTCGAAGTGTCCTTCGCCGGTGACCAGGTGCCGAAGGACATCGACCTCGGCGATGATCCCGAAGAGCCGGTCGTTGTCTCCCACCACGGGGAGCTGCGAGATCCCGTGCTGCTTCATGGTCTGCACGACGTGTCGAACGGTGTCATCGGGGCGCGCGGTGATCGTCGTTCGACCGCTCTTGGACTCGAGCAGGTCGCGGACCGTTCCATCGCCGCCGAGCAGCCCGTTGTCCCGCAGCCACTCGTCGTTGAACACCGTCGAGAGGTATCTCGACGCGCTGTCGGGCAAGAGCACCACGATGTTCTCTTTGCGGTCGCGCGCGCGGGCGTACTTGATCGCCCCTGCGACGGCCGCCCCCGATGATCCTCCGCAGAAGAGCCCCTCGAGCCGCAGCAGGTCCCTCGCCATCGCGAAGCACTCGCGATCGTCCACCCGCACCATCTCGTCGATCAGCTTGGGGTCCATCGACGGCGGATGAAACTCTTCTCCGATGCCCTCGACCCTGTACGCAAACGCTCGCGTGTCGCGCCCCGAGCGAAACTTGTCGTAGTACACGCTGCCCACGGGATCGACGGCCACCAACTGGCACGCGGGCTTGTGCTCCTTGAGGTAGCGGCCCGCGCCGGTGAGGGTTCCGCCGGTTCCGATTCCTGCGACGAGCGCGTCGAGCTCGCCGCCGGTCTGCGAGAAGAGCTCGGGCCCGAGCGTGCGGTAGTACGACCGCGCGTTGGCCGCGGTGAAGTACTGGTTGGCGAGCACCGCGCCAGGCGTCTCGGCGGCGAGCTTTCGCGCGAGCGAGAAGTGGCTCCTCGGGTCTTCGGGGTCGACCGAGCTCGGGCACAAGATCACCCGCGCTCCCCACGCGCGAAGCGTCGCGACCTTCTCGTACGACACCTTGTCGGGCATCGCGAAGACGCACTTGTAGCCGCGCACGGCGGCGACCATCGCGAGGCCGGCGCCAGTGTTTCCGCTGGTGGCTTCGATGATCGTCCCGCCAGCTTCGAGGCGGCCGCTCTCGACCGCTTCGTCGACGAGGTGGATCGCCAGGCGATCTTTCATCGAGCCAGCTGGCTGCAAGTACTCGAGCTTGACGAAGATCTCCGCTGCGAGCCCCGCGCTCACGCGCTGAAGCTTGACGAGCGGCGTCTCGCCGACCACCTCGAGGACTGTTTGTCGCGCGCCTTTCACGGCGCGGACGGTACTACACCCGTCCCCGATCGCGACGACGATCAGCGGTGCCGAAAGCGCCCGCGCACCCGCACGATCGTGCCCTCGCCGTCGGCCATCGCGCGCGAGATCCAGCCGGGACGAAGCTGCCCAGCGGCGAAGCGAAACAGCCAACGGGCGTCGCGCGGGCTGAGATTCACGCACCCGTGAGAGCGCGGCGTGCCGAACTGATCGTGCCAGTACACGCCGTGCAGCCCGCGGTCGTCGTCGAAGAACTGAACGTACGGCACGTCGCCGAGCCGAAAGTGATTCGGCAGGTGCGCGCTCTCGGTGTTGTCCATCGTGTGCGCGATGTATCGGCCCCAGATGCGAAACACGCCCGGCTGCGTGGGCGAGCGCTCGCCTCCGGTCGAGACCATCGTCGCGTACACGGGCTCTGCGCCCTCGTACGCGATCAGCGTCTGCGTGGCGACGTCCACGTCGATCCAGCGCTCGCGTCGCGCGAGATCGACGCGCGACGGCGGCGGTTCGGGCGCGATCCAGCGCAGGTGATCCGCGCGCGCCCAGCGATCTTGACCGATGCGCGCCATCGGTCGACGGCCGCTTCCGCGCACCTCGAACACACGGATGGGCGAGAGGCGCAGCAGCGGCTCGCTCGGGCCCGTCTCGCTAGGGCCCGCGTACACGCGCGTCGCGCCGAGCGAGACCCACCCGAAGGGAATCCCTCGGTCCGCGCCTTCGAGCTGACGAAAAGCGCCTCCTTCGAAGGAGGTCGGGTTCGCGCGATACGCGTCGCGCCTGCGCACGAAGAAGCCGCTGCGCGTGCGCAGCACCCGCGCGTCACCGGCGCCGCTCAGCGAATCGACGGCGAATCCCCAGTTGGCCTCCCACAGCTCGAAGTCCGCAGGGCTCTCCGAGAGGCTGAGGGCGGCGGCCTCGGTCTTGTACGCGCGGACATCGTCGCGCCCGGTAAACGCGTAGGGCCACGGCAGCGCCTCTTCGGTGGCAGCGATCGGGTTCGGCGCGCTCGGGGCGTTGGCGCTGAGCTCGCCGCGGTCGCCGCACACCCACGCGCGCTCTTCGATCTCGAGCCACTGCGAGCGACACCCGCTGCCTCGCTGCGCGCGGCGCACGGCGAACCCCGCGCGAAACTGCACATGCCCCGCGAGCGCGCCGGTGCCCATGGGCTCGACCATCACGACGGCGTTGTTGGGGTCGGTGATCACAAACGAGCGCGCGCTCGCGGGCAAAGCCCCCTCGCGAGGAACGTCCCACCGAACCGGGTCTGCCCCAGCAGTCCTGGTGATCGAGGGGGCGAGCGACAGCGCCACGATCGAAGCCGCGCCAACGAAGAGGGCGGCGAGCGAGCGGTGATGTACTGTACGAATGCTCATGTGTGCCACGAGATTACAGTGGCACCACGGGCGAAGCCCAATTTGTGACAGAGCGCGAAGGGCGCTCGGAGTCCGTCAGCCCGCTTCGACGTGCGCTGTGTACGCGGCGACGTCGAGCAGATCGTCGGCTGTTCCAGAGATCTCGATCACCACCATCCAGCCCTTGTCGTAGGGGCTCTCGTTGATGAGCTCGGGGTTCGCGTCGAGGCTCTTGTTGATCTCGACGATCGTGCCCGACAGCGGGGCGTAGAGGTCGCTCACTGCTTTGACGGACTCGACCGTGCCGAACGCCTTGCCGACTTCGAGTCGGGCGCCGACTTTGGCGTCGAGGTTGACGAGGGTGATGTCACCGAGCTGATCGACAGCGTGTTGCGTGATTCCGACCTTCACGCGGTTGCCGTCGATGCGCGCCCACTCGTGATCTTTGGTGTATTTGAGCTCTGCGGGAAAAGACGCCATGGCGACGTCGGTCGTACTCCCCAGGCACACCGATGGTCAACGGTCGCAGCGCCTGCTCGCGCTCAGCGCGCGCCTTCGGGCGCCGCGGCGCTGGGGGCACCGCCCGCGTCGCCGTCCGTCGCCGTCCCGCTCGGGCCGCTCGGAGCCATCATCAAGAACACGGTGACGGCGAGCGTCGCGAGGAACCCGAGCCCTACGAACGGGAGCCACAGCGGCGTGCGGATCGTGCTCTCGTCGGGATCAGCCACGTCGTGCTCGTGCTCGTCGTGAGCATCGTGAGCGTCGTCGTGTGAGTCGTGCGAATCGTGGTGTGCGTCGTGGTGTGCGTCCGCCATTGCGGCTGGGGAGATAGCGCCGTTTTCTTGTCGGACGCAAGCGATCCCCACTCGCGGGCTGTCAGTCCGAGCGCGCGACGCCGGGTCGGGCGGGAAAGGTGCCCACATCCTCGGCGCCCTCGACGCGGACCCTGCGCTCGAACACCTCCTCGAAGAGGTCGGCCTTTCGCGACGCGGTCCAGCGCTCGAGCGACAGGTCTCCGGCGCCGTTCGCGCGAAACACGACCGTGTCACCGCTGATGGTGGCGACGGCAGACTCGACCTTGCGCAGGTGCTCGCGGTCGAAGCTGTCGGCGATCCGCAAGATCGCAGAGAGCTTTCGCACCGCGGTGCGGCCGCGGCGATCGAGCTTGCGAAACCCCGGGTGGGTCAGGTCCGGAAAGGCCTTTCGATGATAGCGAGCGACGTTGGCGACGATCTCTTTGGCCTCAGGGGTCAGGCCCATGAGCTCGCTGTTGCTGACGAGGTAGTAGGTGTGCTTGTGGTGCGCCTCGTAGCCGACAAAATCGCCGATATCGTGCAAGATAGCTGCGAGTCTGAGCCAGCTTCGCTCTTCGGACCCGAGCCCGTGCAGGGGCTGCAGCTGATCGAAGAGCGATGTGCCGAGCTCGACCACGTGCCGCGCGTGCTCTTCGTCGAAGCGGTAGCGCTGGCCGAGCGCGAACGCTTCTGCCTCGATCGCCGCGCTCTCGCCGCGCTCGTCCCACACGCGAAACGCCCGGTCGATCAGGTCTGCGAGGATCCCGTCCTTGAGGCCGACGCCGGGCGCGACCATCTCTTTCGCGCCCACCGCGTCGGCGATCGCCGTCAGCACGTAGGCCGCAGGAACGATCACGTCCACCCGATCCCCGCGCAGGTTGTAGCGCTCTCTGCGGTCCTTGACGGGCATCACCGCGAGCACGGTCTTGAGGGCGCGCATGACCTCGACGTCGAGCGCGGGGCCGAATTCGCTCTTCGCTGGGGCGAGCTGCGCGATGGCCTCGGCGTTGCCTCCGGTGGCGACGGTGATGTCCACCCGCGCGTTCTTGAGCATGTGCGCTTCGCCGAGGAGCCGCTCGATGTACTCGCTCAAGAGCGCGGCGCGCTCCTTGGTGATGGGGGCGTCGCGCTCGAGAAACGCCTCGGCGAGCCTCACCGTCCCGAGCGGCAGCGACACGCTCTGCCGCGCGCTCTCGCCGGTCACCAGGGTGAGCTCGACGCTGCCTCCTCCGACGTCCACCAGCAGCCCGCGGCGCGAGCCGAAGTCCATCACGCGCATCACCGCTGAGCGCACGAGCCGCGCCTCTTCGACCCCCTCGATCACGTCGAGCTTGATGCCCGCTTCTCGCTCGGCGCGCTCGACGAGGACCTCGCCGTTGTTCGCGTCACGCACGGCGCTCGTCGCGACGGCGCGGTACGAGTCGACGCCCTGCGTTCGCATCGTGTCGCGAAATCCCTTGAGCGCTTCCACAGCGTCTGCGATGGCCGACGGCGCGAGCCGGCCCGTCAAGAACACGTCGCGGCCGAGCCTGACTGCGGCGCGGTCCGATTGGATCTCGCGGATGTCAGTCGCGGACGAGGCTTCGACGATGCGCAACCGCATCGCGTTCGAGCCGACGTCGATCGCAGCGTACCTGGGCATGGACAGGAGCTTTACCCGAACGGTCCCCTCGTGTGGGAATTCTGTTTCAGTCCTCCTTTTCCGTCACACGGTCGTCACAGCGACGGTCATCGGAGCTCGACCGAGAGCCGGGTCACCTCGTTGGCGCGCACGTGAACGGAGCGCGCGATGCGGAAGCCCGAGGGAGGGTGCACGAGGACGATCCGGTGTGTCCCCGCGGAGATTCTTCGGTAAACGGGCGTGAGCCCCTCGCGAACGCCGTCGATTTGGATCTCGCCCCATGGCGAGGCTTGAATCGCGAGCGTTCCTGCTCCGCGCGAGGTGGGCTGGGGGGACACGGGCGCCGGACGCGCCGCGCGCACTCGACGCGCCTGGCGGCGGGGAGACGCGATCACCGGCGACGGTGCGGCGGGCGTAGGGCGCGCCTGCGTCGAATCTTCGACAGCGGCCTCCGTCCTCGCGGGTTGCGGCGTGCTCGTCGCCGCTGCTGGTGCGGGCGTCGTGGGCGTCGTGGGCGTCGTCGATCGCTCGAGGGGTTCGGGCGATGGCTGCAAGGCGCGGGCAGCGCTCGAAGAGGCCGCAGCCTCGACGGCAGGCGCGGGCAAGACGGTCGCGGTCGATCCGCGCGCGGCGCCCCGAAGCAGCGCGAGCACGAGCGTGGCGACGAGCACGAGCGCCACGATCGCCGCCACGAGCGCGAGCGATGGTCGCTGCGCGCGCGGCCGCGCCGATGCGCCCATAGAATCAAGCTGCGTCGATCCCGCCTCAGCTTTCTCTGTCGCGCTCGGGGGCGTATCCGTCGCGCCGATCGGCGCGGGCGCGTCGAGCGCGGGCCTCATCGACGTTCGCGTGACGGCGTCTTGCGGTCGAACCGCGGCTTCTGCCGCGCTGATCGTCGCGGACGAGCGATCGGCGCGCGCGACTTCCTTCCGCAGAATTTCCGTCGATTCGCGGGCGACTGGGGCGCGGTCCTCGGTGCGGGGCGCGTCGGCGACGGCGATGAGCGCGCTCACCGAGGTCTTCTCTTCGATCGCTGGCGGTGGCGTTGGCGCAGAAGCCACCGAAGAGAGCTCGGCGTCCGGGCCCTGCTCGATCGCTGGCGAGCTGCTCTCGTGCGGCGCGTCGTCGAGCGCAGGCGAGCGGAGCTGCGTCGCGGCGGACGGCGCGTGCGTCGACGGCGCGCTCTCGGGAGCGGGCCGCGAGAGCCTCGGCGGAGGCGGCGAGGGTGCGTGGATCGACGGCGCGGGGATCGACGGCGGCGGCGCTCCGGCAAGCGCGCCCATGGGAAACGGCGGCAGCGCACCGGGCAGCGCGCCGATCGGCGCTCGCACGGCGGACACCGAGGTCCCTGTCGACGGAAAGAAATAATGCGCCACGATCGCCGCGAGCGTTCGACCCGCGGAGGGGCTCACCAACGGATCGATCTCGGCGAGCGCCCGGGCGGCGGAGTCGAAGCGACGCTCGCGGTCGACCTCGAGCAGCCCGTCGATCACGCGCTCGAGCTGCGCGGGGACGTCGGGTCGCAGCTTCGAGAGCCGCTCGCGGCGACCCTTGAGCAGATTGGTGACGACCTCGGGCTCGTTCTTTCCGACGAAGGGCCGCTGGTTGGCGAGCAGCTCGAAGGCGCTCACGCCGACAGCGAACAGGTCCGCGCGGCCGTCGAGCGCGTGCGCCCGCGCCTGCTCGGGGGCCATGTACGCGAGCTTGCCCTTCACGACGTGCGCGGAGGTCTGATGAATTCGTGTGCGTGCGCGGGCGATGCCGAAGTCCGTGAGCTTGATCTCTCCCGCCGTCGAGACGAGCACGTTGTGCGGCGAGACGTCCCTGTGCACGACGTTGAGGGGGCCGCCGTCGGGGGCCTTCTTTCGATGGGCGTAGTCGAGCGCCGAGAGCACCTCTCGCACGATGAACGCCGCGACCTCCCACGGAAGCGAGCGCCGATCCGCGGTCAGCGCTTGCAACAAGCGCGCGGCGTCGACGCCCTGAATGAACTCCATCGCGAGGAAGTACCGCCCGTCGACCTCGCCGAAGTCATCGATCGCGACAATGTTGCTGTGCCTCAGCTGCGCTCCGGTGTTGGCCTCGTCGATGAACATCTCGACGAACGCGCGGTCCTGACAGAAGTTCGGCAGGATTCGCTTGATGACCACGGTGCGAGAGAAGCCCGCGGCTCCGACGCGACGGGCGCGAAACACCTCCGCCATTCCGCCGACGGCGAGGCGCTCTTCGAGCACGTAGTTGCCGAAGCGCTGCGACGCGTCCTGGCTCATCGATGACGCAGAGGACGGTAGCCGATGCAGCTTGACGACGGGAGCCTGCTCCGCGGGTCTCGGTCGTTGCGCTGTGTCGCTCGTGGCGTCGGTGTTGGTCGTGGCAGCGGTGAGGTCCGCGGAGCTGTGCGATGAGTGCTTCGAGACAGGCAGCGTCGACATGGGGGCTCTCCGCGCGCTGGCCAACTCGGAGGGGGCAACGGGACCAGCGGGCGGCGCGCTTCATCCGGGAGGGCTCTTTCGAGTTGTGTCCGGGGCGCGCGAAATCGTCGGGGCGTGTCTTCTCTCCGACCGACAGCTGCGCTCTGGCAGCTTTAGCGGGCGGCGCCGTCGGGGCGAGCTGGGTCGATCGGCGCGGGCGGCGTCGCGGTCTGACGCGCGGGAGGCATGGGCACGAGGGTCTGCGTCACGTTGGTCGGCCACGGAACCTCGAGCGACGCGAGCGCGTCGGGCCCGTACATCGCGTGATCCATCCGCGTGGCGTGGCGCATCAGCAGGGCGAGCAGGACCGCGCCGCCGCCGAGGACCGCGAGAGACTGGGCTTCCCAATGCGTTCCGCGGTGAAAGATGGCCCAGTCGTAGAGGCCGTGGATGGACACGGCCGACGCGAGCCCCGCGGCCAATACCGCGAGCTGGCTCTCGCGGCGCACGAACTGAGAGCGACCCACGAAATAGCCCATCGTCCCGCTCGAGACCGCGTGCACGGGCACCGATGTGATCGAGCGGAGCACCGCGGTTTGCGGGTCGCTCCAGGCGAAGACCGCGTTTTCGATGAGTCCGAACCCGAGCGAGGCGGCCACGCAGTAGACGACGCCGTCCATCACGTCGAGAACGCCCGCCCGCCTGCGCGCATACCCGAGGACGACCGCGAGCTTGAGCGACTCTTCGACGAGCGCCGCTACCACGAACGCGTCGAGAAATCGCCCGCCGATCAGCCGCGCATCCCCGAGCGCCTCGCGCGCCCCGAGCTCGATGAACACCGCGGGCACGCACACGAGCGCCCCGAGACCCAGCGTCGTGTACGTGACCCTGCGCGGCGTCGGGCGGGTCGCGTCGAGCCGGCGCACGCCGGTCAGGATCGCGATCACCGCAATAACGCTCGCCGCGAGTCCGAGCAGCACGTTCATCGAAGCAGTCTCTTTGACCAGCGTACCGCGGCGGCTGCGCTCGCGCGAGTTGTCAGCGCTGCGGCAGAGTGATGCTCGGCGGCTCGGGGAGGTTGTTGGGATCGAGCTGCTGGCGCTGGCTGTTTTGCTGCATTTGTCGTAGCTGCTGCATCTGCTGCTGCTGCTGTTGCTGCGCGCGCTGCATCGCCTCCATCTGCTGCTGCATCGCCTGGAGGCGCTGCTGCTCGATGACCGCGTACAGCCTGCGCAGCCCGGTGGCGACCGCCGTCGGGCCGTCGGCGCGCAGCGTGAGCGTCGCGCCTTCGCCCTGGCGAGCGACCGAGACCGAGAAATCGACGCCTTCGTTGGACCCTTCGGGCAGTCCGGTGATCGCCTGTCCATAGAAGAACGGGCCGAACGACGCCATGCTGATGCGTCCCGCCATGACCGAGTTGGCCGGGACCGTCGCCGACAAGTGCTGCGCGCCCTGCGCGGTCCACGCGCGGTAGCGCGCGACGGGGTCTCGCGCTTGCACGACGGTGAGCCGATCGCCCTGACCGACGAGCAAGAGCGAGCGGTTGAGCTCTTCGCGTTGCTCGGGGGTGACTCGGGCTCCGGGCGGGATGCGGACGTTCTGGCCGATGCGGACGGCGTGGCCGGTGATCCCGGGGGTGGGCATCACGATGGCCTGGTCGCGGAGGTTCATCCCTGGCCCGATGGGACGCGAGGGGATCGACTGCACCGCGATGCGAAAGTCATCGACGAAACGCTCGGCGTCCGCGCGTTGAACGACGCGGATCATCGTGTGTCCCTCGTCGGGCGTGTACGCGTCCACGCGCTGCCCTGGCGGGGTGACGTTGGTGACCTGATCGAGCAGCATCTTGACCCGAGCGAACTCGGGGCCCGCTTGCGCGCGGATCATCACGTCTTCGCTGGGCGCGCCGA
Source organism: Deltaproteobacteria bacterium Ga0077539 (assembly GCA_001465015.1). Lineage (GTDB taxonomy): Bacteria > Myxococcota_A > Polyangia > Polyangiales. Next base: position 16,997 of record LNEO01000176.1, read on the forward strand.
GGGCGCTGGTGATCTTGGCCGAGTCGAAGCCGGCGACCATCCACGCCTGGGCGCTCGACGGCAGCGAGGTGAGCAGCTCGGACGGGGCCTGGCGTCCCGCGGCGGCGTCGAGGAGAAACCGCACTTGATCGCTGCTGGCGCGGGCCACCGTCGCGGTGAGCGAGAGGTGCATCGCGGTCTCGTCCTGCGTGAGCGCGCCGCGGACGGAGTCGATGTCCGTCGCGATCGCGGTCGTGAGGGCGGCTTGTCGACGGAGCTGCTCGAACGCCTGGCGACGGAGCTGCTCTTCGGGCGTTCGGCCTCCTTGCGGCGGCGCCTGGCGGTCGATCTCGGCGAGCTGGCGGCGCGTGATGCGGCCGAGGATTCCTGCGCGGACGTCGGCGTCGAGGATGGCCTGGTTTTCTGGCGCGGACGTCCCGACGTGCATCAGGTAGCCGGCGACGCGGGGAAGGAGCTCTCTCGGGCCGCACAAGAGCGACCAGCCGACGGGCTGTCGTCGGGCGACCCAGCACTGGTGCTCGTCGTTTGCGCCCGCGTCCGGGGAGGTGGGCTTGAACACGCCCGGCGCCGCGCTGGTCCATCCGCGCCCCTCGCGGGCGTCGACGGTCACGCTCGCCCCGGGCTTGAGCGGCCACGCCGCGAGAAACGTCGGGGTGGCGCCCTCGTCGCGCTCGGTGAGCACGGCGACGACGGCGAACGGCGAGTCGAGGTCGATGCGCGATGCGTTGGCGCCGACGCCGCGGGTGAGCTGCGGAACGCCTTGCGTCACGACCTCTTCCGGCTCGGGCCCAGGAAAGAGCATCGGCGTCGCGCGACGGAGCATGGTCCCGCGGATCGTCGCGAGGAGGTTTTCCGGCGGCGCGGTGCTGAGCGCGTCGGCGGCGGTGGCGCGAATGGCGCTGCCGTCTCCCTGCGTCGTCGCGTCGGGTGGAGGGGTCTGCGGCTTGCGAGGACAACCTGCGAGCGCGAGGGCGGACAGAAGCAGCGTCGACGAACGGGGAGCGGCCACGGTGTGCTCTCGAAGAAGTGAGTGAGAAACCAATGGAAGATCTAGGCTTCCTGCGCCGCGTCTTGTGAGACGAGCGCGCGAACGGGTACCCCGAGTCGGGCTGCGGCGGCAAGGACCGTAGGCAGCGCCGCTCGAAACGACGGAGAGTCTTCGACCCGAAGGATCGCGCCGAGCTCGAGCTCGAGCTCGACTCGCTCGGCGATCGGGGAGCGAGAAGGGCCGCGAAGATCGTGGGAGGCCACGACGAGCGTCCGGTCGAACGTGTCGGCCAGGCGCTGGAGCGCGGGGGTGTAGAGCCCCCGAGCGAACCACAAATCCGGCGCTGGAATCTTGGGAAAATGCTCGTTCCACGCGGCGCGGTCGCGCTCGAGCTCGGTGATGCGGGCGTCGAGGTCGGCCCCGCGAGACAGCGCGCGTTCGCGGCGCTCTGGGGGTTGGCGGTCGACGAGGGCGACGCTGTGGCCGCGCTCGAGCGCGGCTTGGAGCGCGGAGGATTGCGCGATCGCCGTGTCCATCGTGAGCGCGAGCGTCGCCCTGGCGTCGTGCGCTTCGAACAGCGCGCAAAGGGCGGCGATCGAGCCCTTCGAGGACGGATCGTGCTCGACGTCGACGACGATGGTCGCGCCGTCGTGGGCGCGGACGAGCGCGTCGGTAAACATCCGAAGCGAGGGTTTTTTCAGGCCGATCGCGACGAGCGAGAGGTATCCACACACCGCCCCTGCCGCCCAGGCGCGCGACTCGATCCTGCCCATCGCGAGGGCGCCCGACACCAGCGCGGCGCCCGCGGTCGCAACGTAGAAGGTCCAGCGCGAGAGCGGCGGGAGCGAGGTCAACTTCGAGCTCGAGACCGTACAACTCTCGCCGCGCTCGAACTATTCGGGTCGACCCCCCAAGGAGTCGTTGTATGACCGATGTCCATGCGGCGTTACGTGGCGGTGCTCGGGCTGTGGGTTGCGGCGTGCGCTCCTGCTGTTCCTGCGTTGCGCGAGGAGCGATCGTCGCGGGAAATCGTGGCCGATTCGCCGAGGGGCTTCGGTGCGCCGGACGCGCGCGCCGCGGTCGGTGAGGCGGACGCGGGGATCGACGCTGGTCCGCGCGACCCGCTGCTCGCGCTCGCCGACGAGATCACCGAGCGGATGGTCTCTGTGCGCGACCTTCCGCGGCGGACTCCGATCGTGGCGGGGCTGTTGTCGCGGGAGCAGATCATCACGCGACTGCGAGCGCGGGTCGCCGAGGAGTACCGCGGCGACGAGCTGGTCCGCGAAGGGCTGCTCTACCGCACGATCGGCTTGTGGAACGACCCGCGCGACTACACCGAGACGTCGTTTGCGCTGCTCGAAGAGCAGGTCGCGGGCTTCTACGACCCGACGCGCAAGCAGCTCTACGTAGCGGGGTGGCTCTCGCCGTTTTCGCAAGGTCCGACGCTCGCGCACGAGCTGACGCACGCCCTGCAGGATCAACACTTCGACATCGCGCGGTTTACGCGGCACGAGCGCGGGACCGGCGATCGGCAGCTCGCGGCGATGGCCGTCGTCGAGGGCGACGCGACGCTGGCGACCGTGGCGTTTTCGAGCGGCCGACGCTCGCTCGTGACGAACGCAGCCAACGTGCAAGGCTCGCTCGACGCGGGCGTCGGGGGAGGCGAGCAGATCGCGACGGCGCCGCTCGTGTTGCGAGAGACGCTGGTGTTTCCCTACCGCGAAGGGCTGAGGCTCTGCACGAACGCGTATCGAACGGGCGGCTGGCGAGCGGTCGACGCGCTCTTGCGAGAGCCTCCGCAGTCGACCGAGCAGGTGTTGCACCCCGAGAAGCTCGCGGCGCGCGAGGCGCCGGTGGCTGTGACGGTCGCTGTTCCTCCGTCGCTCGCGGCGACGCACGAGGCGGCGTACCACGAGACGTTTGGCGAGCTCGGTCTGCGGCTGTGGCTGCAGACGTACTTGCCGCCCGAGTCCAGCGTCGATGCCGCGGCGGGGTGGGGAGGAGACAGCGCCGTGTTGCTCGTCGCTCGCGGCACGACCACGGTGACCGCGCGCACCGCGGCGTCATCGCTCTGGGTGATCGCGATGGACGCGAGTCCGCTCCAGGGCGAGGCGCTCGCGCTCGAGCGCGCGGTGGTGGGGCTCTTGCGGCTGCGCTACCCGCGGGCGCAGCGCGTGCGGCTCGACGGGGTTGCGCATGCGCTGCGCACGAGCAGGACGACGGTGTCCCTCGTGGCCCATCGCGGCAGGACGGTCCTGGTCGCCGAGGGCATCGCCGCGGACCGAGCGGCGCTCGTCGCTCGCGAGGTGCTCGAGGGCGCTCCGTGAAGGGGGCCGTGGGGGGCGTTGTTGACAAAATGACTCGCAGAAAAGTCGGGCGCGGGTGGCACGAAGGGGGTGGTCCGTGGTTTCGTTTGTTGCATTCGTGATGCCCTCTCTTCTCCGATTCTCGCTGCTCGCGCTCTGCGTGAGCGCCGGCGCATGCGCCGAGACGACGACGCAAGCTGTGCAGCAGGACAACGCCGCGACGCAGTCGGGCATGCGCACGCGACCGCGGCGCTCTGTGGCGCGGCGCGTATTGCGCGAGGCCGCTGAGCGCGCGCGCGAGTGCTTGCCGATCACCGTGGACCGCGCGGAGGTGAGCGGCTCCTTCGCGGGCGCGACCGGGCGATACACGGTCGAGAGCGTGCTCGGCGAGAACATCGGGCGAGCGCAGCAGTCGTGCGTGCGCGAGGCGTTCGAGGCTGCGCGGGTGCCAGCGTTTCGCGCTGATCGCTTCGAGCTCGCGCAGACGATCTCGCGGACGCCGCTCGCTGCGGGCACGGGCGAAGACGGCGCCTCGAGCGGCGGAGACACGAGCGCTGCAACAAGCGCGTCCGGTGCTGCCAACACGACGGCGAATCCAACGACGACCGCGAGCGGGACCGGTGCCGCGACGGGCGCTTCGAACCCTGGCGCAACGACGAGCACCGGCACCGGTGCGAGCCCTGGGGTGACCGCCGCTGTGACTGGGTCCGCGAGTCCCGAGGACGGCGGAGTGCTCGCGGTCACGCAGTTGCCCGGCGCTGCCACTGGCGCTGGCGCTGCCACTGGTGCGGGCGCCGCGACCGGGACGAGCGCTGCGAGCGCGACGAATGGCGCCAGCGGTGGAACGATGGCGTCGGCACCGCAGGGGTCGATCGAGCAGAGCGCGGTGGTCAACGTGATGCGCTCGCGGACGACTGTTTTTCGCACATGTTATCAAAATCAGCTCGCGCGCGAGCCGCAGCTTCGAGCGCGGGTGCGGGTGCGCTTCGTCGTGGACGCCGCGGGGCTGGTGACGGCGGCGTCGAGCACGGCCGTAGCTGAGTCCGGTGATCCCGAGCGCGTCGGAGACCTCGCCCGCTGCCTCGAAGGCGTCGTGCGCGGAACGACGTTTCCAGCCCGGCCGGGAGGCTCACCGGCGGAGGTGTCGATGCCGTTCGTCTTTGCGCAGGGCTCGCCGGGCGCCACAGTCACCACCGCTGGCAACGTCAGCGCGTCGGGCGCGTCGGGCGCGTCGGGCGCGTCGGGCGCTGCGAGCGCTGGGTCGTCCATTCCCACGACGGGTCAGATCGATCGCGGACGCGTCGAGGGGACGATCCGCGCTCGGATGGCCACGCTCTCTGCGTGTTATTCACGGGCCGCGGCGCAAGAGCCCTCGATCGCGGGGCGCGTCACGGTGCGCTTCGTCGTGAACACCGACGGTCGCGTGGTGGACTCTCGCGCGCAAGCGACGACGACCGGCGGCTCTCCCACTCGAATGACCGAGGTCGCGCAGTGCGTTCAAAACGCGTTCTACGGGTTTGTCTTCGCGACGCCGACGGGAGGCGCCGCGGCCGTGACGCTCCCGCTCGATTTCGGACCTTCATCGTGAGCGTCCGCTCGCCGACGTTGCGTGCGATCTCGACGATCGGGATCCTCGCGTTGCACGGCGTCGCGTGTGTCGATGGCGCGAGCTCGCAGCGCGCGTCGGAGGGAGCCGCGGCGGTGTCGAGGCGCGAGCGTCCCTCGAGCCGCGCGATCGAGCGAGCGTTTGCGCGAGTGCAAGACGACGTCGGGCGGTGCCTCAACGGCACGGTCTCCGCGGTGCGCGTGCGTGGCGCGTTCGAGGGCGACGATGGTGGCTTCGCGGTCGAGCGGATCATGACGCTCTCGGGCGCGGAGGTTCCCTTCGCCGTTCGTACGTGCGTACGCACGATCGTCGAGCGGGCCCAGGTCCGGCCGTTTCGCTCTGAGTCCGTGGCGGCCGAGCGAGATTTCGCCTCGAGCTCGACGGGCTCGATGGCCTCTGCCAACCCGATCGCAGCGGGCGTTTCATCGAGCAGCACGACCCCGAACACTGGCGGCGGTGGATCCACCGTGTCGAGCGGGAGCTCGACGAGCTACGCGGGCACGAGCACCAGTCCGCTCACTGGGAGCGGCGCGATTCGGTTCGGCACGAGCCCGGCAGACCTCGTTCGAAGGGAGCACGACGCGCTGCAACGATGCTTCGAACAAGCGAGCGAGCAGGCGCCGAACCTCGAGGGGGAGGTGGAGCTACGGTTCACGCTCGACGCGCGAGGGCGCGTGACGCAGACGTCTCATCGCGTGTCGCGCGAACGGCAGGGCAGCGGGCTCCTGACGCTCGTAGGCCAGTGCATGGAGGCTCACGTGCGGCTGATCGCGTTTGGCGCGCAAGCCGATGGCGGCGGAGCGCACATCGTGCCCATCGCGTTCGGCGCGCGAGAACAGTTCGCTCCCGCGAACGGGCCCCCCTCGCAACTTCCTGTCGAGTAGCGCTCAGCCCGCCGCTGCGGCGGTCTTGCGCGACTTCTTCTTCTCGGTGGCTGCCGGCTTCGACGCGGCGGCGCGGGCCTCGCGGACCTCAGTGGCGCGCCTGGCCGCGCGGGTCTTCTTCTTCACCTGCGCCTTGCGCTGGCGCATTTTGTTCGAGAGACGGCGATCGCCTTTGCCCATCGTGGACTCCTGCTTTGACTGCTGTGATTCTGCTGCGAGGCGGATTGGCCCCGAAAAAAGCGTGGGCGGTGCGGGTACCATTCGGGTTGCGACTATGTCAACCCGCCCCGCGAGCCGACCCGCGCTTCGAATCGCGACGCTCGCGCTCGCGGGCTACCTGTGCTCGGGCGCGATCGTGACGCTCGAGCGCGTCGCTGCGCGCAGGTCGATCACCGTGCGCCGCTCGCTCGTGCGCGAGGCGCGCGCGGCGATCGGAACGCCCTCGTTCGACGCGGCCGGAGGGCGAGACGGCGTCGGCGTCGTGATCGCGGTGATCGACACGGGGTTCGACGTTCGCCATCGATCCTTGCGTGGACGCGCGCGGTGGGTGCTCGATCAGAGCATGGCTCCGCGGGGGGCGCACTCAGACCTCGAGCGACGATTTCGCGGCGCGGTCTGGGGCGGCGACGAGCTCGAGCGCGCGATCGACGCTGAGGCCAGCAGGCCGAGCGCGGACCCTTCGATCACGACGGACGTCGTGGGGCACGGGACGTTCGTGGCGTCCGTGGCCGCCGGAGGCGCTGGCGGAGGCGCGAGCGAAGGGGTCGCGCCAGGTGCGGAACTCTTGCTCGCGAAGGTGGGATCTGCCGCAGGAATCACAGACGAATCGATCATCGACGCGATGGACTTCGCCATCGATCGGGCCGGAGATCGTCCGCTGGTGGTGGTTTTGGCGGCGGGCAGCGTCGATGGCGCGCACGACGGGACGAGCGCGATCGAGCGCGCCATCGATGCGCGTTTCGTCCCGGAAAATCCAGGTGATTCTCGCGCGCGACGCGCGCTGGTGGTCGCCGCGGGCAACGAGGGTGGCGCTGGCGTTCGTCGTCGCGCGCGCGTCGAACGAACAGACGGAGCGGTCGCGCTCGGGGTGTTCGTCGACGGCGCGCTCATGGTGTCGAGGACGTTTGCGGTGGTTCACGAGGGACCCCTCGAGCTCGCGATCGAGGGGCCGTTGAGCGACGGGCAACGCGCGGCTCGGACGCGGTGGGTCGCGCAGGGAGAGCACTACGGCGCTTCCGTCGCTGGGTTTCGCGTGGGCGTCGATCGCACGGGCGGCCCGGGGGCCGGACGCTCGCTCGGCGAGTCGTTGCGCGAGGGAGTGGCTGCGCGAACGACGCTCGTCACGATCGTCCGCGAATCGAGCGGCGATGCGCTCGCGCGAGCGAGCGCGTGGAGGCTCCTGGCTCGAGGCGACGCCGTATTCGACGTGTACGGGGTGAGCGGAGCCGTGGCGATCGAGGACGGAGGAGACGACGGGACGCTGGTCGTTCCCGCGACCGCCGAGGGGGCGATCGTGGTGGGCGCGTTGGTGACGCGAGAGCGTTGGGAGGGCCCTGGAGGGCTGACGCGCGAGCGGCCTGTGCCTCGGTCGGGCGACGGCGTGGCGGCGTTTTCATCGAGGGGTCCCGATCGCGTTCATCGCGCGCGCCCCGACCTCGTCGCGCCGGGCGCGTGGGTGCTCGGCGCGCGATCGCTTCAGTGCGACGAGCGCGCGCCGGGCTCGCTCTGCGCCGAGTCGGTCGCCGCTGACGACCCTCGCGAGACTGCGGCCATGGGGACGAGCGTCGCCGCTCCGATCGCCGCGGGAGCGCTCGCTCGAGTGTGGTCGACGAGCCCCATGCTCTCGCGCGACGCGGCGCTGTCGCGCCTGACGCGAACGAGCGATCGGTGGACGAGCGCGCGTGGGTGGGGCGCGGTCGATCTGCGCGCGGCGCTGTCTCCCGGAGAGCGCATCGCGACGCGTTGCTCGCTCGTCGCGTCGGTCGACGCTGTGGCTCCGGGCGAGCCTCTCTCGTTCGCGCTTCGCGCGACGGGTGAGCGCGGCGCGATCGACGGCGCTCCGTCGGTCACGGCGCGGCTCGAGGGTGCGTCGCTTCGATGGGTGCGCGCGCACGAGGGCGGGCGGGCAGAGCTACGGGTGCGCGTCGCGGACGCCGCGGTCGAGAGCGTCTCTGTGCGCGCGACGCTCGAGGGGGGAGCGTCGTGCGAGGCCCGCGCCGCGGTGCGACGCCACGGTCGAGCGCGACCCGCGTCGTGCGCTGTTGAAAGTGTGGGTGGTCATTCAAATGGCGTTGTGTTCGTCCTGCTGATCGCGCTCGCCATCGTCGCTACCCGCGGAGGGCGGCCTCGATCGCGGCGCGCGTGTCCGGGCTCTGGATGATGGACATCGCTCGCAGCGATGACGGCGCGACGCCGAACATGCTGCGAAACGCCTCGCTGAAGTGCGATGGCGTCGCGAAGCCCGCGTCGAGCGCCGCCGCGGTGAGGGACGCGCCCCGCGCGGTCGCGATCGTCGCCGCGCGCAGCCGCGCCCACAGCCGATAGCGACGAAACGGCACGCCCGTGCACGCTGCGAACAGGTGCATGAAGCGCGAGTGCGAGAGCCCGGTTTGCGCGGCGAACTGCGCGACCGAGCGCTCGAGGTGCTGCCCGTCGTCCAGCGCCGCGAGCGCTCTTTGAATTCGTGGGTCTACGAGGCGCGTCCGTGTCGAGCCTGCGACCTCGACGAGCGCTCGGAGCGTGCAGCGATCGGAGCGCTGCAGTTCGCGCGTCGAAGGCAAGGCGTCCGTCAGCGCTTCGGCGCTGCGAACGAGCGCGTCCGTGGGGTGCATATAGAGAAACAGCGCGCGTTTGCACTCTGCGTCGATGCGGTGCGCGACTCCGGGGCGAACGAGCACTGCGACGCTGGGGCCTGTCGTGTGGCGGGTCGCCGTGGTCGCGGCGAGCGTTCCGTCTTCGGCTTGACCGAGGCAAGCGACGGCGCCTCGGTGGACTCCCACCGAGAGCGGTGGCCCTGCGTAGAGCGCGGAGGTGGGCGCGAGCCACAGCACAGGCGCGGCGGGGGTGCGAGCGGCCTGCTCCATCATGGGTCGCATATCGCGAAGGATGATCTCCGGTCATCCTGAGAATTGACTGCGATAGTGGTTGTCGCTCAGTGAGTGTTCGAGAGCGACAGGTTGATCGCGAACGATCCATCGCGGTTGGTGGGGCGATCGGGGTCGAGCAGCTGGTTGCCCTGGTCGACGACCACGACGAGGACGCGCTCGTCTCCGGGGCCGAGCTCCATCGTGGTGGACCACTCGCCCTCGTTGACGGGCGGCGAAGGCGCGCGTCCCCGGTCGCGATCAAACGCGTCGAGCCTCTGCGCGGCCACGGTCCAGCGTCGCCAGGGGGCGCCGTGAAACCAGAGAGAGAGCGTTCCTTGGCGCAGGCCGCCGAGATCGACCGCGACGAAGGCTGCTCCACCTTGCGGCAGCGGTCGCTCCGAGCGAACCCACTCGGGCAGATCGCGCGCAGAAATCGTGCGAAGCGGCTCTGCGGCGAGCCTTGCGAGCGCGCGAAAGCCCACCGTGTCGAAGCGATCGCCGGGCGTCCCTGCGACGGCCCGAGCGGTGGCGTAGTCGAGGAGAAAGCCGTCGAGCCCGCCGGGCTCCGAGCGCAGCAGCCGACGGAGCACGTCGAACGAGTCCGGTTCGTCTTCGAGCCGCGCCGCGCCGCCTTCGGTGCGAGCGATCGGCGCGACCGCGAGCCCTCGCCACAGCGCGAGCGAGCCATCATCGTAGCGAGAGGCCAAGAGGTCGAAGAAGACCGCCTCGCCTCGCGCGGCTTCGTCGGTGCGGGCGTTGAAGATCCCGTTCGAAAGGTCACTCGCCGCACGGGTAAGGGCGTCTTCGTCCGCGCCTTCGCCGAGCACGCGCGCCGCGATGGCCGAGGCGAACGCGACGCGATAGGCGTTCGTCGTGCGTGCGTCCGCGGCCAGGAGCGACGCGTGCGCGACGCCCTCGGTGATCGCTCGACGACGCTGCTGTGCAGAGAGTCCGCGTCGGACACGAACGACCGCCGCCGAGCAGTCCCACAGCTCGCCATAGTCGAGTCCGTCCGGCGCGACGCTGACGAAGCTGGTCTCGTCGGTGAGGTAGATGTCGAGCTCGGGGCCTCCGCCGCGGGTCGCGTCGAAGAGCGGCGCCGAGAATCGCAGACGGTCCACGATGGCCTCGTAGGCTCGCTCGGTCTCCCTGAGCGCTGAGACCAGCTCGTCGGCGCTCGTCGCCGCCTGCCCGTGAACACGCACCGGAACGCGCGTCCCCCGAAGGGAGCCCGGCATGACCTGCGGCCGCGAGGCGTCCAGCGGGATCGGCTGCCCGACAGGAAAATACCCGTAGCCAGGAGGGCCTACGAGCGCGGTCGCGGCGGCCAGGAGAGCCGCAATACCAGTGGGAAAGTGGCGCATTGGTTCGTGCGGTCTACCCCTACGGAGTACCAGAGGAGCGGCTCCATAATCGAGCGGTCGCGGCGCTGTGTGACCGCTGATCGGCCAGAGGGCCTCCGGGCGCCGCGCAGAGTTGCGCGAAAAATTCACGCAGAATCGCGGAATCGAACTATCGTCACCGCTCGATGGCCGTTCGTTCCGTTGACCTCCGCGGCGCGCTCGTCGCGGACCTATCGAAGGGGAGCCTTCGTTCTCGCGACGACCGAGCGTTGCTCGCGATTCCAGTCGACGCGCTCGGCGCGGCGCTCGGCGCGGGCGGTCCCGACGCGGTGCGCGCCCTCGGCGACGCGCTCGGCGCTGCGCTCGAGGCGCCAGCCCGCGAGGCGCTCGCGTCGCTCGACGACGCGTCGGCCGCGGACGTGGCGTACGCGATCAACGCGGCGCTCGCGCGCTTCGGGTTCGGTCGCGTCGCGTTCGAGCAGTGGGGGGACGCGCTCGTCGCCCGCTGGGACGGAGCCCCCGCGAATCGTGGACCGTTGGCGGACCTGTGCGCTTTGGCCCTCGCGCGGTGCCTGAGCGCGCTCACCGCGAGCGCCGCGACCGCCGTGGTCGTCGAGAGCGAGCCGGCGTTTCGCGTGCTGATCGCCGCGGAATCTGTGTGCGAATACGTCCGGACCGCCAGCTCGACAGGCCAATCGACGATGGCTGACGTGCTCGGCAAGCTCGTCGCGGAGGCCTCGTCGTGAACACTTCAGAGAAGATCGCCGCGCTCGAAGCGTTGTTGGTTCGTGTGCAGAAGCGCGCGGAGGCTCCCCGGCCCAAGCGCGAGAGAACGGCAGTGTTCGCTGCGGAGTCCGCCGAGGCCCCGCCCGCCACCGCGCAGCCCGTCGTCGAAGCGCCCAAGGTCGAAGCGCCCAAGGTGGCTCCGATCGCCGCTCCAGTGCCTCCGACCACCGCAAGCAAAGCGGGAGCGTCTCCGACTGGAGCGTACGTCGCCAAGGGTGGGATGTCCGAGGAGCTCCCGGACTTCATCCTCGAAGACGAAGAGGAAGAAGAGTTCGACGAGTCCCAGCAGGACGCCGCGCTCGAGCTCGAGGACGGCGCGACGTCGGCTGATTCAGACGCCCAAGAGCTGGAGATTCCCTCGCGTCCTTCGGTCGCGTCGCTCAAGGCTGTCAACGTGCGCGCGCCGATCGAGCTCGACACGAGCTCGGACGGCGACATCGAGATCGAACACACGCCCCTCGCGAGCGCAGTGCCTTCTGCGGTCGACGAGGCGACGGCGCGCGAGCTCGAGCGGTTGCCGGGTATTTCGTCGCTGGACGCGGACTTCGAGCTCGGCCCGATCGCTTCGGCCGCCACCCAGTCGCCAGCGATCCCGCTCGCTGTTTCGAAGCCGGTCATCGCCCCGACTCCCATCGCGCCCGCGGTCCCATCGCCGCCGGCCCCTCCCGTCGTTGCAGCACCCGTTGTTGCGCCGCCCGTTGTTGCGCCACCCGTGGTTGCGCCGCCCGTTGTTGCTCCGCCCGTTGTTGCGCCGCCCGTTGTCGCAGCGCCCGTTGTTGCGCCGCCTCCGACCGCAGCGCCGGTCGTGGCCCAGAGCAAGCCAGTCGTCGCGGCTCCGAGCGCTCCCGTCGTTCACGAAGCGACCTCGCTCCCCGACGCTGCGGTGATCGTCGCTGAAGGCGCCGTGGCCCCGCCGGCGCCGTCCACCTTTGTGGGAATGCTCCGTCGCTCGATGGCGCTTCGAGTCCGCTCGTGAGTCGCGACCTCGAAGGCAAGACCTTCATGGTCACTGGCGCGTCCTCGGGCGTTGGCCTGGTGACGGCTCGCGAGCTCGCTGCGCGCGGAGGCTACGTCGTGCTCGCCGTTCGCAGCGCGTCGAAGGCGACTTCCCTCGTCGAAGAGCTGCGCGCCAACGGGGGAGCCTGCGAGGTCCTCTCGATCGACGTATCGGACCTCTCTTCCGTTCGCGCCGCGGCGGATCAGTACCTCGCGTCGGGACGCGCGCTCGACGTGCTCGTCAACAACGCGGGAATGGCTGGTCAACGAGGGCTGAGCAAGGACGGCTTCGAGCTCACCTTCGCGACCAATCACCTCGGACACTTCTTGTTGACCGAGAAGCTGATGCCGTTGCTGAAGGCGAGCGCTCAGGGGCGGCTCGTCAACGTCTCGTCGGAGGCGCACTACCGACCGAAGACGCTCGATTGGGAGGCGCTGCGGCGGCCGACCGTCAGCGTCTCGGGCATGGACGAGTACGGCGTGAGCAAGCTCTGCAACGTGCTGCACGCGGCAGAGCTCGCGCGTCGCCTGACGGGGACGAAGGTGACGACCTACTCGCTGCACCCGGGCGTGGTGGCGACGGACGTTTGGCGAAAGGTTCCATCGCCGATCGCGTGGGTGATGAAGCGCTTCATGTTGACCCCCGAGCAGGGCGCGCGCACGCAGCTGCGATGCGCGGCAGACCCTGCGCTGTCGACGGAGACCGGCCTCTACTACGACTCGGAGCGCGTCAAAGAGCCGAGCCGACTGGCGAAGGACCCCGCGCTCGCGAAAGAGCTGTGGGACCGCAGCGCCGAGTGGGTCTCGGGATTTCTTCACTGAACCGCAGGTCCGTCGGGGCTTTCGTTGCGATACCGTCGCGAGCGATGAGTCACTCGAAGGTGTTCGCGCTGCTCGCGCTCGCATCCGTCTCTCTCTCTGCGTGCCCGTCACCGACGCCTCCCGCGGACGTCGCGACGCTAGACAGCGCAGGGATGGACGTCGTTTCGCTGGACGCTGACGGGAGCGCCGAGGACGCGAGCGTCTCGGACATCGTCGCGCCCGACGTCTCATCGTGCACGTTTGCTGGCGCGGCCGAGCCGATGATCCCAGACCCGGCGCGATACACGCCGCGCTGGGCGTTCGAGCCGTGGATCTCGAAGGACATCTCGGACACGGCCGACACGTACGCGTTCGTGCAGGGCTTTCGCGACCGTGACATCCCCGTGGGCGTGGTGGTGCTCGATAGCCCGTGGGAGACGCACTACAACACGTTTGTTCCCAGCGACGAGCAGTACCCGATGTTCTCGCGGCTGGTGTCGGACCTGCGCGCGATGAACATCCGCACGGTGCTCTGGGTCACACAGATGGTCAACACCCGCGGGTTCGACGCGGAGGCGGGCTCGAGGATCACTTACGCGAATATGAGCCCCAATTATCAAGAGGGCCGGCGCTGCGGCTTCTACATCAACAACGGCGCCCGCTACTCGTGGTGGAAGGGGGAGGGATCCGGCGTAGATTTCTTCAACGCTCGGGCCCGCGCCTGGTGGCACGCGCAGCAGAACGCCGTGCTCGACATGGGCGTCGCCGGGTGGAAGCTCGACTTCGGCGAGGAGTACATCACCACGCCCACCGTCGAGACGGCGATGGGCCCGCAGCCGCGTCAGCGATACAGCGAGGAGTACTACCGAGACTTTCTCGCGTACGGCGTGCAGCGGCGCGGCCGCGAAGAGTTCGTGACGATGGTGCGGCCGTACGACAGGTCCTACGGGTATCCCGGGCGGTTCTTCGCGCGGGCAGAGCACGCGCCGGTGGGCTGGGTCGGCGACAACCGTCGCGACTGGGTCGGCCTCGCCGACGCGATGGATCACATCTTTCGCTCGGCGCGCGCGGGCTACGTGATGCTCGGCTCGGACATCGGCGGCTACCTCGACCGCGACGATGAAAACCTCACCGGACCGGTGATCCCTTTCGACTCGGCGAACTTCGCGCGGTGGACGGCGGCCGCCGGGCTCATGCCGTTCTTTCAGCTGCACGGGCGCGCGAACCTCACGCCGTGGACCGTGCCCGATCGCACGACAGAGATCGTCGCGGTCTATCGGTACTGGTCCAAGCTGCACCACGAGCTGGTTCCGTTCTTCTTCTCGCTCGCGCAAGAGACCTACGCGGGGCGCGCGATGAACATCATTCGTCCGGTGGGAGACATGCCGTCGTGGGAAGGCGATTATCGCTTCCAAGTGGGCGACGCTTTTCTCGTGGCGCCCATCCTCGACGCGACGGGGCGGCGCAACGTCGCGCTGCCCGCAGGCGCGCGCTGGTACGACTGGTGGGATCCGACCGCGCCGGCCGCCAATGGAGGCACGACGCTCATGAACGTCGACGCCACCAACCTCCAACGTGTGCCGGTCTACCTGCGCGAGGGCGCGATCGTCCCGGCGACCGTCAGCGACGCGCTCACGGGGCTCGGAACGACGGCGTCCATGGGCGCGACCACGATCCTCGCGGTCCCTCCGGCCGCCGGGTCGACGAGCACGTTTTCGCTGCACAAAGACGGGATGAACGACCGCGCCACGCTCACCACGCGCAGCACTGGGACGACCCAGGTGAGCCTCGAGGTCGCGCAGCTCACGGGCACGATCATCTGGCACGTTCGCGGCGGGGTTCGACCGACGGGCGTGATGGCTGGCGCCTCTGCGCTCGCTTCGGTCGCTGATCGCGCAGCGTTCGACGCGGCCATGGAGGGGTGGTTCGTCGACGCCCAGCAGGTGCTCTGGATCAAGGCCCGCTCGATGGGCGCGCTCACGGTCACGATCGCGCGCTGATCGACGTGCTCGTGCGCGCTCGCAGCCTCCGCGGTGAAACATCGGGCGATGTCCGGTGTCCGAGCCCTTCATGGCTCGGATCTCTCTCCAGTGGGGCGTCTTTTCAGCGGCGCTGGGAATCGTTGTATCGCTCCTGACGCGCGATGCGTCCGCGCAGTGCGCGGTGACCGGCGTCACGTCGGTGCGTGGGCTTCGTGTGGGGTCCGTGGGGCCGCTCGATGTCGAGCAGTCGATGGTCACGACCTTCGAGGGAGCGCGGGCCACGGTCGAGGGGCGGTCGCCGCTTGCGTTTCGTGGCGTGGCCGCGCCGGGTGCGGTCGCGCTGTACCTGCGCGAAGGCGCGTTGTTGGGCGCGCTCGTGGGCGCCGCGAAGGGCGTGAGCGTCGAGGTCGAGCGCGGCGAACGCGACGCGGTGATCGCCACGCTGCGCGGCGAAAACGGGCTCGTTGTGCGATCGATCCGCGTTCCGTGCGCGTTGCTCGAGACGACCCGGGCGCGCGAGCCGCGGACTGCTGCCCCGCGACCGGCGTTCTCCGTCGATGCACGGTGGCGGACCGACGGGACGGCGCGCGAAGAATGGCGATGCGCGAGCGATCGTCCCGGAGTCCGCGCCTGCACGCCGATTCGAGGACGATGCAACCCCGTCGGGGATGGTTCGGTGTGTGGCTATCACCCTCGGGCGCGCTCGCTGGTGCTTCGCGCGAGGCCCGACCTGCGAAGCGCTTCGGTGACCGTCGAGGCGACGAGGGACATCTCCTTCGCGGACGACAGCGGACACGGCGAGTGGCTGCGAGTCTTTTCTCGAGACTCGAACGATCGCGAAGACCTCGTCGTGCACGGGTGGGTGCGCCGCGCGGACGTGCGGTGGTCGCAGGAGGTTCCTCCGGCGTACTACACGAGGGTCGGGATGATTGGCCGCATCGGAGAGGTGCTGCCGGTCGGCGCGCGCTCGGGGTTTGTCGCGCTCGCCGCGGGCAGCGCAGTGCTGAACGAATCGGGCGTCGAGTGGGCCAGGAGCGTCGCGCCGCTCTGCGCCGCGGCGACGCAGCGCGCGCCCGGCGAAAACGTGAGGCTCGCGCTCGCTCCCGTGGTGTCCCGCCACTCGGGCGCGTGGGTGGCGGCGACCTCGGCGCGTTGGGTCGATCGTTGTCCGTGACAGAGCGAGGCGCGGAGATTTGGTACCCTCTGCGCGTGCGTTCGTCGAAGGCGTTGTTGATCGCAGCGGCGATCGCCGTGGCTCCGTGGTCCCTGAGTCCGTCGCGCGCTCAGGCGTGCGCGCCCGCGCCGAGAGAGGGCGAGGTCGTGCGGATCGCTGAAGAATCCGCGGTGATCTACTGGGATTCTGCGCGGCGGATCGAGCACTTTGTTCGTCGCGCGAGGTTCGACACGACCGCGTCGGACTTCGGGTTTCTCGTTCCGACGCCGACGTTGCCGACGCTCGCCGAAGCGTCGCAAGAGCTCTTCTCGACGCTCGATGACGTGATCAAGCCCGAGGTCCGCTACGAGTCTCGCACGCGGCTGGTTCCAGGCATTTCGTGCATGATGTTCATGATGAGCGCGAGCCGGGGCAGGGGCGCTGCGTCCTCTGCTGCTCCCGTGGCGCAAGCGCTCGACCCGGTCCGTGTGCTCGCGGCGCAGACCGTCGCCGGCTACGACGCGGTCGTGCTCGAAGCGGACAACGCCGACGCGCTCGCGCAGTGGCTCACGACGCGCGGGTACGCCAACTCTCCGACGCTCCAGCGGTGGCTCGCTCCGTACGTGGCGCAGCGGTGGAAGATCACTGCATTTCGCGTGGCCAAGCCCGACGCGAACCGACCGGGGGCTCCTGCGACCTCACCGGTGCGCATGACGTTCGCCGCCGAACGCCCGTTCTATCCGTATCGCGAGCCCGAGGATCAGCGCGCCGGCACAGGCAGCGGGCGCACCCTTCGCGTGCACGTGCTCTCGACCGAGCGAATGCACGGGACCATCGGCGATCGCGGAGTCTGGCCAGGGCGAGTCCTGTACTCCAACACGCCGACCACCCTCGCAGCGCGCCTCGGGACGACGCTGGGCGCCGCGATCCCCGCGGGAACGTGGCTCACGACCTTCGACGATCGCTCGTCGCCGAGGCTGGGGACGGACGAAGTGTACTTCGCGTCGTCGAGCGATCGATCGCCAGTGATTCCTCCGGCGATCGTGCGCACGAACACCAACGAGATCCCGATTCCGCTCGATTGGGTGGCGCTGATCGGCTTCGTCCTGTGGGTCGTGTGGCGACGAGTCCGCAAGGCGAGGACTCGATCGGGTACAACCGCTTCATGACCGATCGATCCTCACGCTCCATGCAGACCATCACTGTCGACGAGGTGCTCGAAGCGCTGTCCGAGGCTCCTGCAGCGGCGGTCGTCGCGTTCGACTGCGACGGGACGCTGTGGTCCGGCGACGTGGGCGAAGACTGGTTCGTCGCCCTCATCGAGCGCGAGGGGCTCGCGAAGAGCGCCTCGGAGGCGATGCGCGCCGAGGCGGTCGCGCACGGTGTGCCTGTCGATTCGAAGAGCGATCGCGCGGTCGCAGAGGCGCTGTTGGCCGCGGCCAACGCGCATCGATACGACGAGCGGCGCTTGTACGAGCTGATGGCATGGGCGGGCGCCGGGCGCACCGAGGCTGAAGTCGCGCGCATCATCGACGCCATGCTCGATCGCGTGGGATTGAGAGAGCGGCTCTACGAAGAGACGCTCGCGATCATCCGCGCTGCGCTCGCCGATGGACGAAAGGCCGTCGCCGTGAGCGCCTCTCCGCGCGCGGTGGTCGAGGCGAGCCTCGCGTACGTGGGCGTCGCCGCGACGGCGGTGTGCGCAGCGACGCAGGCGATCGACGGCGAAACGCTGCTGCCCTCGCTCTCGGCGCCGATGCCGTACGCCCACGGAAAGGTGGTCGGTCTTCGCGCGCTCATCGGCGACGCGCCCGTCGCGGTGGCGCTGGGAGACAGCGCGTTCGACCTCGAGATGTTGTCGCTCGCGACGCAGCCGCTCGCGGTGCGCCCCAAGCCCGCGCTTCGCGAGCAGGGAGGGGCGCTCTCTTCGCTGCGCGAGCTCGAGCGACGCGAGCGCCCTTCACGGTAGCGTTGCGATCGAATCGATGGTCTTTCGTGTCGCCGCAGATGTCGCCGTCGAGGAGCCAGACAGGCCCGACGGCCCGCTCGCGATCGTCGACTCGAGCGGCGCTCGCGGGGCCGATGGGCTGGCTGGATCCCGCGGAATGGACGGCAGTTTTGGAGGTGGTGACGGCTCGCGAGGGGGTGACGCCGGACCCGCGTACGTCGGCGCCGACGCTGGCGCGATCCGCGTCGAGCTGGTGAGCGTCGGAGGCTTTGCGGCGAGCTTGACCGGCGAGTATTCGCGCGGCGGCGAGCGCGTCTCGGTCGATCAGCGAATCCGCTTCGATCGTTCAGGGCAGCTCGAGTTCAGGGCCAACGGAGGCGCCGGGGGCAACGGCGGACGAGGCGGCGACGGTGGTGCGGGCGGCACGGGAAGAGCCGGGAGCGACGCCACGCGCTACAGCTCTGGCTCCGATGGAGGGCGCGGCGGCGACGGAGGAAACGGCGGCAGCGGCTCGCACGGAGCGCGCGGCGGCGCTGGCGGAGCGATCGTGTTGCGCACGAGCGAGCGAGACACGCACCTGCTCGTGCTCGTCCATCGAGAGTGCTTCGGGGGCGTCGGGGGGCGAGCGGGGTTCAACGGCGCTGGCGGTCCAGGCGGCTCGGGAGGTAGCGGCGGTAGCTCGTACTCGTGGACCGAGACCGAGCACTACACGGACTCGCAAGGGCAGAGTCAGACGAGGACCACGCATCACTCGAACTCCGGTGGCAGTCGCGGTCCGTCGGGCAGCGCGGGATATTCCGGGAGCGCGGTGTTGCGCCCCGGCGCCACGGGCTCTGTCGGCAGCTTCGCGATCGAGGTCGTCGACGCGCTCGGAGCGACCCAGCGCTACCCCGATCGATACGACGTCGCCGTGCTGGGATTTCAGCACGACAACGAGAATCGCGACGGCGTGTACGAGCCCGAAGAGAAGGTGATCGTCTCGCGCATCGCCGTGAAGAACGTAGGCGCGATGCCGACGCCCGCGTTTCACGACATCGTGATCGGCGTGGTCGAAGCGGGGTGGGTCGACGCGGACGAGTCGAAGCTGTTGACGTTGCCGACGGCGCTCGAGCCTGGGCAGACACACGTATTCGAGCGCGAGACGCTCGAGTTCTCTCTGCACGGGCACGAGCCGAAGGCGCCGGGCGAGCCGTTGGGCGAGCGCGAGACCATCCGCTTGTTCGCGGCGATCCCCGCGGCCAATCGACGGTTCGGCGCGTTCGAGTCGACGCTCGATCCGAAGACGGGGGCGATCACGGTGCGCTTTCCTGTCGAGGTCTCGGCGATCGAGTCGCTGTACTCGTTGGCGCAGGGGCAGGCGACGCGCGTTCGCTTTCGCCTCTCCAACGTGGCGCTCTCGGCGTTGGGTCGGGGCTCGCCCGGCGGCAGGGAGTTCGGCGTTCGCTTTCGCCTCGCGGGGGGCGAGCTGTACGACGGCGAGGTTCGGGTGTTCGACGCGCAAGGAGCGCGGGCGCGGCTCGACGTCGGCTGGAGCGACGTGATCACGGTCATCGATCCGCAAGCGCATAGGGACTTCGAGCTTGTGATCGCAGTGGCTCCCGACGCGAGGCCCTACACGAGCGCGCGCTTCGAGCTGGCGGCGGAGCTCGCGTGGCTCGACGATCCGAAGACCGCGCGGCCGGTGCACCTACGGGACCTCACGGTGCGCGTCGGGCAGCCGTTTTCGCGGACCCCTGCGGACGTGTTGTTGCTGGTCAACAACCGCACCGATCGTCACGAGCTCGCGGCCTGGCAGCAGGTGTTCGGAGAGCTTGGTCTATCGCACACGTTGTGGGACGCCTCGCTCGAGGGCTCGGTGGACGTCCTGGCGAAGGACGCGCCGTTCTCGTTGGCGGTCGTGCTCGACTACGAGATGGACACCGCGTCGGGGGCGACCTCGGCGAGCGAGCTGGTGGCGAGCGAGCGCGTCCATGCGCTCACGAAGAAGATGGGGGTGTTGTACGTCGGCGATCACCGCGTCCTTACGCGGCAGACGCTCGCGGCGGGCCGGTGACGCAGTGGTACGTGTGGCCCTGGTCCGAGCCCGAGCGGAGCGCGCTGGCCGCCGCAGGAAACGCGCGCTCGAAGGACCTCTCTGCGTCGCGGCCAGACGAGCGGCACCTCGTGGTCGAGCGCTTCGAACCGGTCGTCGAGAAGAAGGTTCTCTGGCTTCGCAAGGTGAAGCTCGGCGAGCTCGAGGTGCGCGAGACGTTCGCGTCCGGCGCTCCGTCGGTGGCTGCGATCGAAGCGAGCCCGATCTCTGCGCACAGCCCGGACTTCGTGGTGGCCCCGTCGTCGGTCGCGTCGGTGCTGAGCGGTCTTTCGTTCGACAAGAAGCTGGCGTTGTTGCGGGCGTGTCCGCTGCCCTTCGGGGATCGCTCGGTGGCGGTCGAGGGCGGCGTCGCGGACCCCGTCGTCGCTTCCATTGTCGATGATCTCCTGTACGAGCTCGAGAGCGCCGCGCACGCTCGTTGGAAGAGCGGCGCTTCGAGCGCCGAGCTGTTGCAACACATGCCGCTGCTTCGCGCGCTCGAAGAGTCCCAGCGCGAGGGGGTCGTCGCGCTCGAGAGCGACGAGGGGCGAAGGCTCGTCGAGCTGTGCGCGTGGCTCGAGCTGCTCGCGAGCGAGTGCTCGCGATGGTGGGAGTGGTTGCCCGGCTTCTGGGGGCTTCGCCGAGGGCCCGCGCTGCGAGCGCATCTGCGGCGCGTACGCAAGGCGATCGCCGGGCAGAGGACCGACAGCGACGAGGGGCAGCGCGCGGTCAACGACGCGATCAAGAAGCGTCGAGCAGAGATCGAGGCGAGCTGGAAGAAGCTCGCGCGCTCGGGCGACGACGGGCCGCTCGTGTGGGTTCGCTCGTTGCTCGACGCGCGCTTCGGCGATCGCAAACCGCGCGACGGACGACGGATTCTTCCTCCCGAAGAGCGCGCGATCGACGGCGCGATCTACGATCGTGCGGCGGACGACGAGCGAGCGCGGGGCGAGCTCGCGAACGAGGCGTTCGATCAGGGGCGGGCTGCGAAGAGAGCGCTGCTGGTCGAAGCGGACTTCGAGTCGCTCGCATCGAGAGCGGACGCGCTGCGACAGGACGAAGTGCGCGCGCTGGCCGAGGGCGCGACAGAGGCCGTTGCGACGAGGGTGTTGCTCGGCACCGAGTGACGGCGTCGAGTGTGGTTGTCTTCGGAGTGCGAGGGTCGTTGGCAGACGGAGCCGACGAGCGGGCGTTGGAGTCGGTCAACACGGTATCCACGGTGAAAACAGCGGCGAACGCAACCTAAGCAGGGAACCGGATTTCGGTTCGAAAATGCACATCCGCAGGAAAATCAGGAGCGGCGTCAACACCCAAGCGGCAACACGCTCGCCTCACGGCCGGCGGTCGAGCCCTCATTGTTACCCCAGTGCTGTGAGGGAAAGGAGCAGCGCAGCTTCGGCCCGGAGCCGAGGGGCCGGGCAACAACGCACCTACGGTGCGGAGCGCAGCGGGCTCGCGCCCGCAGCTACTCATCGCACCGGTATTCAAGACAAG
>LNEO01000177.1 GCA_001465015.1 Deltaproteobacteria bacterium Ga0077539
AGACGCAGACAGCGACGTTCATCGTGCTGCTCACGTCGGTGGTCGCCGCCGGCATGATCTTCTTGATGGACCGCTTCTGGGGCGCCATCACGGCCTGGGCGATCAAGTGATCGTGGTCGCGAAGTCCGTCGGGGGACGCGGCTTCGTGCTGTGCTGATTGAGTCGCTCGAGGGGGGTTTGGGGCAAAGGGGCGCGTGACAGCTTCGGGGAGTGCGTGCTAGTACCGCCGTCCCTCGCACGGGAAGTGGTTTGTCGTCGGGGCGCGCGCCGAGCGCGTGCGACCCAACGAAACCAGGTTTTTCCTGCGAATATTCGTGAGACTCGCCGTTCCTACGAGGGCGGCGCGAAGGTGAACGGGGCTCCCCCCATGGCGATGCGCTACTACATCATTCAGGCGTACAGCGGCTTCGAGGGCCAGGTGAAATCCAGCTTGCAGGAGCGGATCAAGAACGCTGGCATGCAGAAGCTGTTCGGCGAAATCCTCGTTCCGAGCGAGGAGGTGCAGGTCAACCGCAACGGCAAGAGCCGCACCGAGAAGCGCCGCTTCTATCCTGGCTATGTGTTCGTTCAGATGGAGATGAACGAGCAGACCTGGCACCTCGTGAAAGAGACGCCGAAGGTCACCGGCTTCATCGGCGACCAGAACCCGACGCCCGTGAAGGACAAAGAGATCCAGGCGATCGTGGACCAGATGGAGAAGGGCACTTCTCCGGCCGCGGTTCGCGCGCACTTCGACGTGGGCGATCAGGTCCGCGTGGTGTCTGGCGCCTTCGCGAACTTCTCGGGCACGGTCGAAGAGGTCAAGGCCGACCGACAGAAGGTGAAGGTCATCGTTCCGATCTTCGGGCGGCCGACGCCGGTCGAGCTTGGCTACAGCGAGGTCGAGAAGTTTACGGCGTAGTCCACGCGCTCAGCGCGACGCCCGAGGCCGTTCGACCGCGTCCGCGCAGCGAACAGCTGACGAAGACGTGCCGCGAAGCGGTCCAGAGCTCCAGCGTCCCGCCGGCGTGAATCGAAGAAAGTGCACGGGGGGGCTTGGACACCATTCCAATTTGCGGTAAACGGCCGCCCCCGTCGCTGACGGGGAACTCAGTTCGAGGATAGATCATGGCGAAGAAGGTTGTTGGTCAGATCAAGATCCAGGCGCCCGGCGGCGAAGCGAAGCCAGGCCCCCCGATCGGTCCGGTTCTTGGTGCAGCGGGCGTGAACATCCCGATGTTCATCAAGGACTTCAACGCGAAGACCGCCGGGCAGAAGGGCATCACGATCCCGGTCGTCATCACGGTCTACTCGGACAAGAGCTTCACGTACGAGCTCAAGACGCCCCCCGCGTCGGTGCTGCTCGTCAAGGCGCTCGGCAAGGACAAGGGCAGCGCCAAGCCCAACCGCGACAAGATCGGCAAGCTCCCGATGTCGAAGGTCGTCGAGATCGCGAAGCAGAAGATGCCCGATCTCAACTGCGACGACCTCGAGGCGGCCAAGCGCATGGTCATGGGCACCGCTCGCTCGATGGGCATCGAGATCGAGGGCTGAAAGTTTCATCTGCGACCCTCTGCGTTGCGACGAGCGCGCAGGGGATCGGGCGATCCCGAGACGCTCGCGCGTCGGAACGCTCGGTTCGTCGCAGAGAAGTTCGCGCGAGCGCACTGGACCACCGTCGGCGTCCTCGCAATGGTGCGGAGAGCTGCGGTGGCAGGCCTGGTGAAAACCTCGTCGTGACACGCGACGAGGCGCTCAGCTGGGCCGCAGGAGGAATGAATGGCGAAGATCACCAAAAAGCGCCAGTCGATCAACAAAGAGGTCGACACCGCGAAGCGCTACTCGCTCGACGAGGCAGCGCAGCTCGTGAAGAAGGGTGCGAAGGCGAAGTTCGACGAGACCGTCGAGATCGCCGTGCGACTCGGGGTGAACCCGAAGCACGCCGATCAGATGGTCCGTGGCGCCATCGTGCTGCCGCACGGCACCGGTCAAACGGTGCGCGTGCTCGTGTTCGCGAAGGGCGAAAAGGCGAAGGATGCGCAGACTGCCGGAGCCGACCACGTCGGCGCCGAGGAGCTCGTGCAGCGGGTCGCGGACGGCTTTCTCGATTTCGACCGCGTCATCGCGACCCCGGACATGATGGGTCAGGTCGGTAAGCTCGGTAAGGTCCTCGGACCCCGCGGCCTCATGCCGAACCCGAAGGTCGGCACGGTGACGTTCGACGTATCGAACGCCGTGCGCGAGTCCAAGGGCGGCAAGGTCGAGTACCGCGTCGAGAAGGCGGGCATCGTGCACGCGCGTCTCGGCAAGGCGAGCTTCACGGCCGAAGCGATCCGCGAGAACGCCAACGCTCTCGTCAACGCGCTCGTGCGCGCCAAGCCGCCGAGCGCCAAGGGCACCTACCTCAAGAGCATCACGCTCTCGACGACGCAGGGCCCTGGCGTGAAGGTCGACACTGCGGTGTTCACCGCGGCCAAGACGGAGGAGAGCTGACATGAACCGCACTGAGAAGACCGCAGCGATCGCGGACATCAAGGTTAAGTTCGACAAGGCCATCTCGGTGGCCCTGGTGGACTTCAAGGGTCTGTCAGTCGGTTACGTCAGCCAGCTCCGCCGCGAGTTCAAGAAGGCGAAGATCGAGTACCGGGTCGTCAAGAACACGGTGATTCGTCACGCCCTCAAGGACTCGGCGTACGCGAAGCTCGTCGGCGACCTGTCGCCCGACCGCAAGAACAGCACGAAGGCTCACGCGTCTCTGCGCGGGATGACCGGCGTGGCCTGGTCCTACGAGGATCCGGGCGCGGCGGCGAAGATCATCCTGAAGTTCAAGAAGGACCACGGCGACAAGGTCAAGGGCCTCACGGTCAAGACCGGCTTGTTGTCGGGCGACTTGATGGAGGCCGAGGCGCTGTCGAAGGTGCCGGGTCTCAAGGAGACGCAGGCGCAGATCTACGGCATGTTGCTGGCCCCTGGCGCTGAGCTCTACATGTCCCTCGTGGGTCCGGGCGCGATGATCGTCGCCCTCCTCGAGGCGCACGTGGCCAAGCTCGAAGCCGAAGGTAAGACGGGCTGACAGCGCACCCCGAGTCCCCGCGCACGACAGAGGGACTCTGATTACCCACACAAAGTTTCAAAAGAGTTCAACAGGAGATTTTCGACTATGGAAACGCAGCAGCTCGTCGACACGATCAGCAAGCTCACCCTCAAGCAGGCGGCGGACCTCGCAACGGAGCTCAAGAAGGCGCTCGGCCTCGAGAACATCTCGTTCGGTGGCGGCGGTGGCGGTGGCGGAAACGCCGCTGCTCCGGTTGAGCAGAAGGTCGAGCAGACGGAGTTCACCGTCGAGCTCACCGCCGCTGGCGCCAAGAAGATCGACGTCATCAAGGTCGTCCGTGAGATCACCGGGCTCGGCCTCGGCGAGGCGAAGGCGCTCGTCGAAGGCGCGCCGAAGGTTCTCAAGGAGAACATCGCCAAGGCCGAAGCCGAGGACCTCAAGAAGAAGCTCGAGGGCGCCGGCGCCCAAGTGACCCTCAAGTAGTCACTGGCGCGGCTCGAGCGCGCGTCGCCGCAAGCGACGACGCGATGATCGAACCGACCGAGGCGACGTTGATCGTGCCAGTTGCACGGTGGACGTCGCCTCTGTGCATTTCGTGGGGCGGATGCACGGTCACGACGGCCATCGCGTCCATGGCAGCCATCGCAGCCATCGTCCGCAACGACCGCAGCGCGGTCCGCGCTGGTCAGTTGCGCTGCGACGTCGGGGTCGACTGCGCCATGAACTCGAGTCCCTGGCGCGTGATCAGAAAGCGCACCGTGCCGTGGCCGCGTTCGGTGTCGATCGTCGCCTCGAACGACGGGCCGCCCACGGTGCCGAGCAGCATGTCCTTGCGGAGGTTATCGATGCGTCCCTCGACGAGCGGCGCCTTGATTTGAGCGCTGCCGCCGTCGGTGCGGTAGAGGTTCCACGCGGCGTCGAAGAGCACGCGCGCCAGCGCCGGGGTGAGCGGCTGCGTGCTGAACAACACCGAGATGAGCTGCCATTTGAACCGGTCGTCGTCCGGCGGAGCGTCGGGGGCGTCGTCGTTGAATTCAGACATGGTTGTCTTCTGATATGGACTGCTTCTGTCGCTCTGGAATGGTCGGTCGGCAAGGATCGGGCCAGGGGGACTTGCGCGGCGGTGGCTGCTGGGCTAGAAGGCCGCTCCCTCGCTCGAGTTGCATCGGTTGGATGCAGCGACGGGCGAGTTAGTAGCCCCACTGGAGGAGACGAGAGGCCGAAGCCGAAGCGTCGAACGCGGGACAACCGCAGTCACAGTCGCCCGACCGATCGTCCGAGTCATACTACTCCGAACGGCACCGGCGCGCCGCACCGATCTCGCGACGCTCGAGTCTCGAGCGCAACAGATCGAGGCAGCACGGTTGCTCACTCGCGTTTACGCCGCGCGCGAAGGCCCTCTCGCCTGACTCGCTCAGAGAGGATCCATGGCGACGATTCAAAGCAACTACCGCGCGCGACGCAGCTTCGGGCGGATCGAGAAGATCCTGTCGGTCCCGAACCTGATCAAGATTCAGAAGGCGTCGTACGAGAAGTTCTTGCAGGCCGATGTCGATCCGAAGGATCGCAAGGACTTCGGCCTTCAGGGCGTGTTTCAGTCGGTGTTTCCGATCAAGAGCTTCGACGAGAGCGCCGAGCTGGTGTTCCGCGAGTACGCGCTCGAGAAGCCCAAGTACGACGTCGACGAGTGTCGCCAGCGCGGCATGACCTTCGCGGCGCCCATCAAGGTCACGATCGAGCTGATCACCTACGAAGCGCCCAACGCCAACGGCGAGCGCGACGTGCGCGACATCAAGCAGCAGGAGGTCTACTTCGGCGAGATCCCGCTGATGACGGACACCGGCACGTTCATCATCAACGGCACCGAGCGCGTCGTCGTCTCGCAGCTGCACCGCTCTCCGGGCGTCTTCTTCGACCACGACAAGGGCAAGACCCACTCGTCTGGCAAGAACCTCTACTCCGCCCGCGTGATCCCCTACCGCGGCTCGTGGCTCGACTTCGAGTTCGACCCGAAGGACATCATTTACGTCCGCATCGATCGCCGCCGAAAGCTCCACGCGACGGTGCTGCTCCGCGCGCTCGGATACTCGGCGGAGGACATCCTCAACTATTTCTACAAGACCGAGACGATCTACCTGCAGAAGGGCAACAAGCTCTCGAAGTCGATCGAGTTCGAGATCCTCGCCGGCCAGCGCGCCTCGCAAGAGATCTTGATGCCGGGCACCAACGAGGTGCTCGTTCGTCGAGACGCGAAGTTCACCAAGCCCGCGATCAAGAAGCTCCGTGACGCCAAGATCGATCGTATCGAGATCGACGCGGTCGGCGTCGTCGGACGCGTCGCTGCCGCGGACGTGATCGACCCCGAGACGGGCGAGGTCATCGTCGGCGTCAACGAGGTGATCACCGAGCCCAAGCTCGAGCTGCTTCGCAAGGCGAAGATCGACGCGTTCAAGGTCCTCTTCACCGAGGGAACCGTCGGACCGTACCTCCGCGACACCGTGGTGGCCGATCGCTACGACGACCCCGAGGGTCCGATGGCCGGCCTCGTGCGTCAGTACGGGCACACCGTCGCCGCGCAGATCGATATCTACCGCAAGCTCCGTCCCGGCGACATCCCCGAGCCGAAAGAGGCGGCCAAGCTCCTCGAGAACTTGTTCTTCAACCCCGAGCGCTACGACCTGTCGAAGGTCGGCCGGCTGAAGCTCAACTACAAGTTCTACAAGGATCGTCCCGTCGACAAGCAGCCGCAGCTCGACAAGTCGATCCTGACCAACGAGGACATCCAGCAGACGATCAAGCACCTCATCGAGGTCAAGAACACCGGCAAGGGTACGGACGACATCGACCACCTCGGCAACCGCCGCGTCCGCGCGGTGGGCGAGCTGCTCGAGAACCAGTACCGCATCGGCCTCGTCCGCATGGAGCGCGCGATCAAAGAGCGCATGTCGATCTCGCCCGAGCTCGACACGCTCATGCCGCACGACCTCATCAACGCCAAGCCAGTCAGCGCGGTGGTCAAGGAGTACTTCGGCAGCTCGCAGCTGTCGCAGTTCATGGACCAGACCAACCCGCTCAGCGAAGTGACGCACAAGCGTCGCTTGAGCGCGCTCGGTCCGGGCGGACTCACCCGCGAGCGAGCCGGCTTCGAGGTGCGTGACGTTCACACGACGCACTACGGCCGCATCTGCCCGATCGAGACCCCTGAAGGTCCGAACATCGGTCTCATCGCGTCGCTCTCGTGTTTCGCGCGCGTCAACGAGTACGGCTTCGTCGAGACGCCCTACCGCCTCGTAAAGGGCGGCATCGTGACGGAGACCGTGCACTGGTTCTCGGCGCTCGAAGAAGAGAATCAGTACATCGGACAGGCCACGGCGGTGCGCGACGACAAGGGCGCGCTCACCGAGCTGCTCGTCTCTGCGCGGCACAACGGCGAGTACAAGCTCGTCGCTCCCGACCAGGTGACGTTGATGGACGTCTCGCCGTTTCAGCTCGTGAGCGTCGCGGCGGCGTTGATCCCGTTCCTCGAGCACGACGACGCGAACCGCGCGCTCATGGGCGCGAACATGCAGCGTCAGGCCGTTCCGCTCGTGCGGACCGAGGCGCCCTTCGTGGGGACCGGCCTCGAGGGCCAGGTCGCGCACGACTCGGGCGTGTGCGTGCTCGCGCGTCGTCGCGGAATCGTCGAGACCGCGGACGCCGCGCGCATCGTGATCCGCGCCGAAGGCAAGCGCGGCGACGAGCCGGACATCTACAACCTCACGAAGTACCAGCGCTCCAACCAGAACACCTGCTGGAACCAGCGCCCGATCGTGCGCCCCGGCGAGGTGGTCGAGGTGGGCGACGTGCTCGCGGACGGCCCAGCGACGGACACTGGAGAGCTCGCGCTCGGACAGAACATCCTCGTCGCGTTCATGCCATGGGGCGGATACAACTTCGAAGACTCGATCCTGGTGAACGAGAAGGTCGTCGCGAACGACATCTTCACGAGCATCCACATCGAGGAGTTCGAGTGCGTCGCGCGTGACACCAAGCTCGGCAAAGAAGAGATCACGCGAGACATCCCGAACGTCGGCGAAGAGGCCCTCAAGGACCTCGACGAGGCGGGCATCGTCCGCATCGGCGCCGAGGTGAAGCCTGGCGACATTCTCGTTGGCAAGATCACTCCCAAGGGCGAGACGCAGCTCTCTCCCGAAGAGAAGCTCTTGCGCGCGATCTTCGGCGAGAAGGCCGGAGACGTGAGGGACACCTCGCTCCGCGTTCCCCCGGGAGTCGCGGGCATCGTGATCAACGCGCGGGTCTTCGCGCGTCGCAGCGAGCAGAAGGACGAGCGCGCCAAGGAGATCGAGGACCACGAGCGCGCCAAGCTCGAGAAGGACCGCGACGACGAGAGCAAGATCGTCCGCGAGAGCTACCTCGCGCGTATCCGCCGGTTCTTGCTCAACAAGACCGTCGCCGGAAAGCTCGAGGACGAGAAGGGCAAGGTCATCCTCGCCAAGGGCACCAAGCTCACCGACGAGGTGCTCGACTCTCTGCCCCGCTCGCTGCTCAAGCAGGTTCCGCTGAGCACGGACGAGGCGAAGGTCTTGAAGGAGGCCTTCGAAGAGCTCGACGAGCGCGTCGGCGCGATCGAGAAGAACTGCGCCGAGAAGGTCGATCGCCTGAGCAAGGGCGACGAGCTCCCGCCGGGCGTCATCAAGATGGTGAAGGTCTACATCGCCATCAAGCGCAAGCTCCAGGTCGGCGACAAGATGGCGGGCCGCCACGGAAACAAGGGCGTCGTCTCGCGCATCATGGCCGAAGAGGACATGCCGTATCTGCCCACCGGCGAACCGGTGCAGATCGTGCTCAACCCGCTCGGCGTTCCGTCGCGAATGAACGTGGGCCAGGTGCTCGAGACGCACCTCGGCTGGGCCGCGCGCGAGCTCGGGATCAAGCTCGGCGAGCTCGTCGAGACGGGAGCGTCCGCCGAGGTCGTCAAGAAGCTCGCGGCGTCCGTGTTTCAGACGGACAAGCCGACGAAGAAGCTCATCGAGTCGCTCGACGCAGAGGGCGTTCGCGAGTTCGCGCGAAAGCTCCGCACCGGCGTCTACACTGCTTCGCCCGTGTTCGACGGCGCGCCCGAGACCGAGATCAAGAAGATGCTCGACCTCGCGGGCCTGCCCAAGAGCGGGCAGTCGATCTTGTTCGACGGCCGCACGGGCGAGCCCTTCGAGCAGGATGTCACCGTGGGCGTGATGTACATCCTGAAGCTCCACCACTTGGTGGACGACAAGATCCACGCGCGCTCGATCGGTCCGTACTCGCTCGTGACGCAGCAGCCGCTCGGCGGCAAGGCGCAGTTCGGCGGGCAGCGACTGGGCGAGATGGAAGTCTGGGCCATGGAGGCCTACGGCGCGGCGTACGCGCTGCAGGAGTTCCTCACGGTCAAGAGCGACGACGTGCAGGGACGCACGAAGATGTACGAGGCGATCGTGAAGGGTGACTACACGCTCGAGCCGGGCATCCCAGAGTCGTTCAACGTTCTCGTGAAGGAGCTGCAGGCCCTCTGCCTCAACGTCGAGCTCATCGAAGACGGCGTTGCACGGCAGCCAGGCGAGCAGCCCACCGCGGCTGAGTGATTCGTTTCTCGAGGAAATAGAAAGGTCGAACTCAAGTGAAGGACATCTTCAGCTTTTTCGAGAAGCCCAAGGATCCGCTCTCGTTCAGCGCCATTCGCATCTCGCTCGCCTCTCCGGAGAAGATCCGTGAGTGGTCGCGCGGCGAGGTGAAGAAGCCCGAAACGATCAACTACCGAACCTTCAAGCCCGAGCGCGACGGACTCTTCTGCGCGAAGATCTTCGGGCCGGTGAAGGACTACGAGTGCAACTGCGGCAAGTACAAGCGCATGAAGCACCGTGGGATCGTCTGCGAGAAGTGCGGCGTCGAGGTGATTCAGTCCAAGGTGCGCCGCGAGCGCCTCGGCCACATCAACCTCGCGACGCCCGTCGCGCACATCTGGTTCTTGAAGAGCCTGCCGAGCCGCATCGGCGCGGTGCTCGACATGACCCTGCGTGACCTCGAGAAGATCCTCTACTGCGAGGCCTTCGTCGTCACCACCGTGCACGAGAAGCTCGCCGACAAGGTGAAGAAGGGCGACATCCTCTCGGAGGACGCCTACAACCGCCTGACCGACGAGTACGACAGCGATCGCATCCAGGCGAAGATGGGCGGCGAGGCGATCCTCGAGCTCCTTCAGCAAGTGGACGTCGCCACGCTCGCCGAGCAGCTCCGCCAGGAGATGCGCGACGCGACCAGCGAGGCCAAGCGCAAGAAGATCGCCAAGCGCCTCAAGGTCATCGAGAGCTTCCGCGAGAGCCAGAACCGGCCCGAGTGGATGATGCTCACGGTGATCCCGGTGCTCCCGCCGGACCTTCGCCCGCTCGTTCCCCTCGACGGCGGACGGTTCGCGACGAGCGACCTCAACGACCTCTATCGCCGCGTGATCAACCGCAACAACCGCTTGAAGCGCCTGCAGGAGCTCAACGCGCCGGAGATCATCATCCGCAACGAGAAGCGCATGCTTCAAGAAGCGGTCGACGCGCTCTTCGACAACGGTCGTCGCGGCAAGACCATCACGGGCCCCAACAAGCGTCCGCTCAAGTCCTTGAGCGACATGCTCAAGGGCAAGCAGGGTCGCTTCCGCCAGAACCTCCTCGGAAAGCGCGTGGACTACTCGGGCCGCTCCGTCATCGTCGTCGGACCGACCCTCAAGCTCCACCAGTGCGGTCTTCCGAAGAAGATGGCGCTCGAGCTCTTCAAGCCGTTTATCTACAACAAGCTCGAAGAGCGCGGCCTCGCGCCCACCATCAAGAGCGCCAAGAAGCTCGTCGAGAAAGAGCGCTCGGAGGTGTGGGACATCCTCGAGGAGTGCATCAGCGAGCACCCCGTGCTCTTGAACCGCGCTCCGACGCTGCACCGCTTGGGCATCCAGGCGTTCGAGCCGGTGCTCATCGAAGGCAAGGCGATCCAGCTTCACCCGCTGGTCTGCACGGCCTTCAACGCCGACTTCGACGGTGACCAGATGGCGGTGCACATCCCGCTGTCGGTCGAGGCGCAGATGGAAGCGCGCGTGCTCATGATGAGCACGAACAACATCCTGTCGCCGGCGTCGGGCAAGCCGATCATCAACCCGTCGCAGGACATCGTGCTGGGTCTGTACTACATGACCCGTCCGCGCGAGATGGCGAAGGGCTCGCACGACAAGGACGCCAAGGGCGCCGACAAGGTGCAGGGCGTCTACTCGAACATGGCCGAAGTGCGCATGGCGTTCGACGCCAAAGAGGTCGACCTCCACGCGACGGTGATGGTCCGCGTGCCCGGCATTCGCGTCACCGACGGCGGCGACACGCGCCTGAAGACGGGTGACTTTCAGTACAAGCCCAACTTCGACGCGATCAACCGCGCGACGGTCAAAGAGAACGGCAAGCCCGCGCAGGGCGAGAACTCGACCAGCCGCGTCGAGACCACCGTGGGTCGCGTGCTGCTCGCCGAGAGCCTCCAAGAGACGCTCGGCGACGAAGAGGCGCTGCCGTTCGACCTCATCAACAAGACGATGGACAAGAAGGCGCTCTCGGCGCTTATCGACGCCACGTACCGCGCACACAAAAACAAGGCGACCGTGCTTCTCGCGGACCGTCTGCGCTCGCTCGGGTACGAGTACTCGACGCGCGCCGGCGTCTCTGTGTGCATGGACGACATGCGCATCCCCGAGGTGAAGGCTCAGCTCATCAGGGACGCGCAGGAGAAGGTCGCCAAGGTCGTCGATCAGCTCAACGAGGGCGTGATCACCGACGGCGAGCGCTACAACAAGGTCGTCGACATCTGGGCGGAGGTCGCGGACAACGTGACCAAGGCCATGATGGCGCAGATCGGCGGCGACGACGTCATCGACCCCAAGACGGGCAAGATGCGCCGCGTTCCGTCGTTCAACAGCGTGTTCATGATGGCTGACTCGGGCGCGCGCGGAAGCGTGCAGCAGATGCGTCAGCTCGCAGGGATGCGCGGCCTCATGGCCAAGCCGTCGGGCGAGATCATCGAGACGCCGATCACCGCGAACTTCCGCGAGGGTCTCTCGGTGCTCCAGTACTTCATCTCGACGCACGGCGCGCGCAAGGGCCTCGCCGACACGGCGCTCAAGACGGCCAACTCTGGCTATCTCACGCGTCGTCTCGTCGACGTGGCGCAGGACGCGACCATCACCGAGTTCGATTGCCAGACGCTCGACGGCTTGAAGATGACCAAGCTCGAAGAGAACGGCGAGGTGATCGAGGCGCTCGGCAACCGCATCCTCGGCCGCGTGACGCTCGAGGCCGTGATCGATCCGCAGACGGGCGAAGTGCTCGTCCCCGCGACGGTCGACCTCGACGAGGACTCGGTCCGCAAGATCGTGGACGCTGGCATCGAAGAGGTCACGATTCGCTCGGTGCTCACGTGCCAGGCCAAGCGCGGCATCTGCGCGATGTGCTACGGCCGCGACCTCGCGCGCGGCTACCTCGTGAACATCGGTGAGTCTGTCGGCATCATCGCCGCGCAGTCCATCGGTGAGCCGGGGACGCAGCTGACGATGCGCACGTTCCACATCGGTGGAACGGCGGTCGGCGGCGCCAAGGCGAGCGCGCTCCACAACCGCGTCGAAGGGCGCGTGAAGCTCGAGAAGGTCGAGCTCGTCGAGCGCAAGGACAAGACCTCGGTGGTGATGAACCGCCACGCGGAGGTCGTGATCGTCGACGGCACCGGTCGCGAGCGCGAGCGCTACAAGCTCGTGTACGGCGCGACGCTCAAGGTGAAGGACGGCGATCACCTCGGACCCAACACGCAGATGGCGGAGTGGGACCCGGCGTCGATCCCGATCCTCACCGAGCTCGGCGGCATCATCCGCTACGCCGATCTCAAAGAGGGCGAGACCTTCGAAGAGAAGATCTCCGACGCGGGCATCTCGAACAAGGTCGTGAAGGAAGCCAAGAAGGGCGCCCTCCGTCCGCGTATCGAGATCGTCGAGCCGGGCACCAAAGAGGTGAAGAAGACCTCGCACGGCATCGACGGCCGCTACCAGCTGCCGCCCAACTCGGTGATCACCGTGCAAGACGGCGCGAGCGTCGAAGCGGGCGAGATCATCGCGAAGATCGCGCGCGAGGCGAGCAAGACCAAGGACATCACCGGTGGTCTGCCCCGCGTCGCAGAGCTCTTCGAAGCGCGCAAGCCCAAGGACGCCGCCGTGATCTCGCCGATCGACGGCTACGTGAAGTTCGGAAAGGAGACCAAGGGCAAGCGCCAGGTCTTCATCGTTCCGCGCGGCATGGAAGCGTTCTTGAACACGCCCATCGAGCCCGAAGAGGGCAAGAAGAAGGGCAAGAAGGCAGCGGCTGCGATTACGCCGCCGGCGCCGACGGACGGAGGAGTCCCGGTGCAGGAGTTCCTGATCCCCAGGACCAAGCAGCTCATCGTGCGCGAAGGTGACTTCGTGCACGCGGGCGAGCCGCTCATGGACGGACCGGTCAACCCGCACGACATCTTGCGCGTGAAGGGCGAGA
Source organism: Deltaproteobacteria bacterium Ga0077539 (assembly GCA_001465015.1). GTDB lineage: Bacteria > Myxococcota_A > Polyangia > Polyangiales. The sequence goes on from LNEO01000177.1 coordinate 12,604, forward strand.
AGGACCTGGCCGCGTGGCTGCTGAACGAGATTCAGCAGGTCTACCGACTCCAGGGCGTCGCCATCAACGACAAGCACATCGAGAGCATCATTCGTCAGATGCTCCGCCGCGTCCGCGTCACGAGCGTGGGCGAGACGGACTTCCTCGTCGACGAGCAGGTCGAGCGCTGGCGCTTCGAGCACGAGAACCTCCGCGCCTCGCGCAAGGTCCTTCGGCGCATGATCGAAGAGGGCAAGGTCAAGAACTCGGGCGTGACCGACGCGATCCGTCGCGCGACCGACGACAAGATCACCCTCGAGAACATGCTCCCGCTGCTCAACGATCGGCTCGACGACGTGGGCCGCAAGTACGCGGCCGACGGCGCCATCGCCGAAGAGATCCAGAAGGTGCGCCTCGCGGTGCAGGGCTCGTTCGCCATGGCCGAGCCGCTCTTGCTCGGCATCACCAAGGCTTCGCTCAGCACCGACTCGTTCATCTCGGCGTCCTCCTTCCAGGAGACGACCAAGGTGCTCACCGAGGCGGCCATCTCGGGCAAGGTCGACGACCTCCGCGGCCTCAAGGAGAACGTCATCATGGGCCGCCTGATCCCGGCAGGAACGGGCCTCGGCGCATACAAGCGCCTCGAGGTCGTCACCGCCGACGATCAGGCCGAACACGAGGCCGCTCCGCGCCGTCGCGCCCCGCGCGGCGAGAGCAACCCGGCCGCTCAGTGAGCGGTAGTTCCTCGCGCTGAGCGAGACGGGTCGAAACGGCAGACAGCGTCCGAGGGGGGACGCATCGAGGGGAGCGCGTGTGGTCCGTCTCGGGCCGCGCGTGTCATCCTCGACGCGATGCGCCTCTGTGCCCGCAGATCGATCGTCCCTTCGACACTCGCGCTGCTGGCGCTGCGTGTTCCGCTCGCTGGGTGCCAGCCACCAACGAGCGCGACGCACGCGACCGTCGCCGACGTCCGACCGCTCGTCGATGACGTCGCACGTCTCAACGTCGACGCAGGCGTCGCAGTGGACCCTTCGCTCGCGGCGACCGCTCGGGCTCGGGACTCGATCCCCGGGGTCCGATGCTCGGTGTCGCGGCAGGGAGCGCTCTATCCTCCCAGCGAATTCGCAGCTGAAGACGTCAACGCAGACGGCCAGCTCGACCTCGTCGAGCGCGTCTCGACGCTCTACGCCGAGAGCGACGGCAGCTTCTTCATCCTGCCAAACAGCGCGCGGATCACGCTGCCGTGGGCGCGCATCGGCCGCGGCGAGCGCTGCGTGCTCGACGACTCGAGCGCGCTCGACTACGCGCGCCGCCGCTGTCCTTCGAGACCGACACGGCTCATCGACCCGCGCCTGCGCTCGATCGACGAAGCTCGCAGCGCCGCGCTCGAGGCCGTGGCCTGCGCGCGCGCGTGGGGTGTGAGCGCCGAGGAGATCCGCCGATCGCTCGCTCGCGAGCTGCCGTCTGGACGAAGCCCCGCCGTCAGCACGCGCGCGTTAGGCCGCTTCGCTGAGCTGCTGAACCCTCCGTGGACGCTGCAGGCGCGGCCCAGCCGTGCTCGCTGAAGTTCTCCCCCACCGCTACGGAACCGTCGTCGGATGTGTCATCGTTGTGGGGGTCACCCGTGCGCCGAACAGCACCACCCTCGCTCCTGGCGGTCGCAGCGCTCTTGTCGCCGTTCGCTCGCGCGGCGGTGTGCGCTGCGCAGCCTGCGCCAGCGTCGCTTTCTCCGGCGATGCGCGCGTGCGAGCGCGCCCGGGCTGCGTTCGATCGATCGATGCAGGCGGCGGCCGCTTCGGTGCGGGTGCCGCGCACGTCGACGCTCCGCCCGCAGGGCTACGAGTCGTGCCACGACGCTGGCCGAGGGGCCTGGCTCGTGAGCGTCGAGCGCCCACGGGTGCGCCGCTTCGAAGGCCGCGCCGTCCTGACCGGCGGTGAGGTCGTCCTGACGTTTTTCTCCGACTCGCAACCGGCGATCCGCGCGAGCGGAGAGATGCTCGGTCCGCACCGCCTCGTCGAAGACCGACCGCCGCATTTGGTGGTCGTGAAGGACTTCGACGGCGACTCGGTGGGCGAGCTCGCGTTCGAGTCGCGGCAGTCGGGGAGCCGCTCTCTCTTTGTGTTCACGGCGCGCGAGGGGCGCGTCGAGCGCTTCGCGCTGCCTGGGCACCTGCAAGCCAACGGGGCGCTCGACGTCGACAGAGACGGCCAGATCGACCTCGTCGAGTACGTCTCGTTCGCCTCGAACGAGGCTTGTCGAGAGCGCTCGTTGAACGGCGGCGACTTGATTTCATGGGTTTCGATCCGCAGCGGCGCCACCTATCGCCCGGACGGCGACGGCGCGCGGGCGTGGCTTCGGGCGCACTGCCCCGAGAGACCTCAGGTGATCGTGCCGTCCTTCGGTGTCACGCCGCTCAACGCCACGACGGTGTTTCGTCAGATGCTCGAGAGGGTGGCGTGCGCGAGGGCGTGGGGCATGAGCGCCGAGGCGATCACCCGGACGTTTCCGGCTCGATGGCCCGCGCCGCTCGCCTGCGTGACGGCCGCGGAGCTCACGAGCTTCGCCGCGTCCTTGCGCCCTCCCGTGACGCTGGCGCCCTTCACGGGCGTCACTGCTCCCGCCGAGGGAGCCGAGACCCATTTCGAGCGCTTCGAGCCCGACGCCTTCGAGCCATCGTCGCTCCCGGTGCCCCAGGAGCTGCCGGCGCTCGTGCGCCGCTGCGCCGCGAATGAATCGGCGATGCGGCGGGCGATCACGACGGCCGTCGCCGCGTCCAATCAATCGTTGTCGACAGACGAGCTCGAAGAGTTCTTCGGGGACTTTTCGAACTGCTTCGTGAGCGAGGCGCGCGACGCGTGGATGACCTCTTTCGATCGACTTCGATGGGTCGAAAACACCGAAACGGACGAGAACGGCGTCGAGGGCGCGAGCCGCATCATGCACCTCGACGTCAACGGCCGCGCGGTCTCGCAGCGCGCTGACACGATCGAGCGCTTCGAAGGGCGGAGCGGGTATCGCCGCGTGATCGCGACCTTCGATTTCGACGGCGATCAGCGAAGCGAAGCGTTCGTGCGATCGGTCTACTCCGATAGCGAGGACTACGGCGGTCGGGAAATCGAGCTCCTCACAGTCGCGAACGGAGCGGTGCGCCCATACGCACCGCCAGGGGGCGTCCCTCCGTTCTCACAGCTCGTCGACTTCGATGGCGACGAGCGGCCGGACCTGCTGAACACTCGTTGTCATCGGCGAGACGAGGACGACGAGGACGACGAATCCGGCGGGCCGTATTGCCTTGCACACAGCCTTGCAGACGGGAGGTTCTCGACGGATGACGCCGTCGCTCGTCGATTGATCGCCCAGCAGTGTTCGGCCCCGCCCGAGCGCATCGTAAGCGTCGGAGAGCGAGGCGGTTCGATCGATCGCTCCGAGACGTTCGGAGCGATCCTGTGCGCGCGCTACTACGGAGAGAGCGCCGAGCGAATCGTGCACAGAATCTACGTCGAGTCGCGCAACCGCGACGACGATGACCGGCGCTGGCTGTTCGGCATCGCCCCGACTGCCGCGCGAAGGATGCCGTTTACGTTGCCGCGCCCCGCGCCGGTGCGGTCGCAGCCGACCGCGGCGGACGCTGGCCTCGCCCCGTAACCGCTCACTCCTCCCGGTTGGAAGAAGACGCGCAACGAGTTCACGCGGGCGCGTGTCGCCAACCGAAGGCGGAGCTGTTGTCCCCCTTGCGCTGTTGGGCGATCAGTCGCCTTCGTCTTCGCGCTCGTCTCGATCTGGCTCTTCGCCCTCGCCGACGGGCATCGCCTTGTCTTCGGCGAGCTTGCGATAGATCGTTCGCGTCGCGATCCCGAGGAGCTGAGCGGTCAACCGCTTGTCGCCGTTGGTCATGCGAAGCGTCTCTCGAATCACGCGCCGTTCGATCTCTTCGAGCGGCGTTCCGAACGGGATCACGAACTCGCCGTCTGCTCTGGCGTTGTCGACGATCGAGCGCGGCAGGTCACCGATGTCGATCGTCGTCGAACGCGCGAGCACGACCGCTCGCTCGATGGTGTTCTCCAGCTCTCGCACGTTGCCCGGCCACGCGTAGCCCGAGAGCTTCTCGAGCGCAGCAGGGGTGACAGTGAACGGCCCTTTGCCGTTCTTCGCGCCGAACACCGCGAGAAAGTGATCGACGAGCAGCGGAACGTCGCCAGGCCTCGCGCGCAGCGGTGGCATCGTGATCGCGATCACGTTGAGGCGAAAGTAGAGGTCCTCGCGGAAGCGCCCGGCCTTCACTTCTTCTTCGATACGTCGATTGGTCGCGGCGACGACGCGAACGTCGGCGCGCGTCGTTCTCCCGCCGAGCGGCTCGAACTCGCCCTCTTGCAGAACGCGCAGCAGCTTGACTTGAACCGTCGGCGACAGCTCGCCGATCTCGTCGAGAAAGAGCGTTCCGCCGCGAGCGAGCGCAAACCGACCGTCCTTTCGCTGTGCGGCCCCCGTGAACGCCCCCTTCTCGTAGCCGAAGAGCTCTGCCTCGATGATGCTCTCGGGCAGCGCGGCGCAATTGACCGCGATGAACGGGCTCGAACCGCGGTTCGATCGCGTATGGATGAAACGCGCGACGAGCTCTTTGCCCGTCCCGTTTTCGCCGAGCACGAGCACGGTCGCCGTCGATGGCGCGGCCTGCGCTGCCACTTCGAGCACCTGCCGCAGGGCCGGCGAGTGTCCGACGATCTCGCGCTTGCGAAGGGTGTTGATCTCCTGGCGCAGCGTTCGGTTCTCGGCGACCAGGCCAGCGCGCTCGGCGGCCTTGGCGACGGTCTTGGTGATGTTGATGCGCTTGAGCGGCTTCTCGACGAAGTCGTACGCGCCCGAGCGCATCGCCTCGACGGCGGTCTCGATCGTGCCGAACGCGGTCATGAGCACGACCTCGGTCTCTGGCGACACGGCCTTTACCGCCTTGAGCAGGTCCATGCCGGACGAGCCGGGCATCATCAAGTCCGTGACGACGACGTGCACGCGCTGCTTGCGCAGCAGATCGAGCGCCGCGCGAGCGCCCTCTGCGCAAAGGACTCGGTAGCCCTCCTTGGCGAAGATTCGCTCGAGCGACTCGAGGTTCGAGCGATCGTCCTCGACGAGCAGGACGGTGATGTCCGCGAATGCCGCGCCGCCAGGCGGGCTCGAGGCGTTGGGGCTGTTTGAATTCGTGGTCACGGCTGCTGATTTCAGGGCTCGATCGGAAGTGCTTTGACGCGCTGAGAGACCGCTCGAAAATGTTCGTTCGATGCGTCGGAGAGCAGGTCGAACACCACGCTCTCGCTCGTGGTGATCGTCGCGCCGGCCTGCCTCATCAGGTCCAGCGCGACCGCGCGACACTCGGGGTCGCGGGACGCCACCGCGTCGAACGGGACATGAACCCGAAAGCCCTTGTGGATGAGATCGCGCACCGATTGAAACACACAGACGTGCGCTTCCATTCCAGTGACGATCACCGTGCGAGCGTCCACGAGCGAGAGCGCGTCGGTCACGCCCTTCACGTGCGCCGCCGAAAACGCAGTCTTTTCGAAGACAGGCACCGCGCACCAGTCGAACGCGTCGAGCGCCGCGCGCAGCGCTGGCACCGTGCGCCCGAGGCCCTTGGGGTACTGCTCGGTCGCGATCGTGTGAACGCGGAGCAGCCGCGCAGCGTCGAGCAAGAGCTCGTGCGCCGCGACGAGCCGTCGTTGGTGAGCGGGCGGCATCGCGGGCAAGAGCCGCTCTTGCGCGTCGATGACGAGGAGCGCAGTGCGCTTGGGATCGAGCTTGAAGGCGTCCATGGCGAGCTCCGATCGTAGTACCTTCGGCGCGAGGATGCGCGAACACCCACGCGAGCCGCGGGTACTTTTCGAAGACGACTGCGTCCTGGCCGTGGACAAACCGGCGGGTGTGTCCGTGGTTCCGACGCGCGACGAGGGCGAGGGGTGCTTGCGGATCACCCTCGAGCGAGCGAGACGCGAGTCGCTGTGGGTCGTCCATCGCATCGACCGCGATACGACTGGCGTCGTCTTGTTCGCCCGCAACAAGGACGCCCACCGAACCCTCTCGATGGCTTTCGAGCGCCGCCTCGTCGAGAAGCGCTACGTCGCGTTCGTTCGTAGCGAAGCGAAGCTCGAAGCGAGCGAGCATCGGATCACTCGGGCCCTGCACTCGGCGCGAAAGAGCAAAATGCGTCCCGCTGTCGACGGCGAAGACGGCGCGCTGCCGTCCGAGACGATCGCGGTGTTTTCCGAGAGCGTTCACACGAACGTGGGCTGGGTCTCGCGCGTCGAGGCGAGGCCGCTCACGGGCCGCCAACATCAGATTCGCGTTCACCTTCGCTGGCTCGGGTCGCCGCTGCTCGTGGACGCTCTCTATGGTGGAGCACCAGAGCGTCACCACGGCGCGTTGGGCGAGGGGAGCCCCGCGCTCGACAGACTCACGCTCCACGCCGCGTCGCTCAGCGTGGCGCACCCCACGAGCGGCACACCGTTGAAGCTCGAAGCGCCGCTCGCGGCCGACCTCGCCGCCCTCGCGGCCTGGCTCGAGCGTGTTCGCGACGCGGATCGTCGATGATCGCAGCGAATCCGCGCGGTCTACCTCGCATCGAATCGAGACTGCTCGTCGAGAAGACAACGACGAGGGACGCGGCCGACGCTCTCAATCGTAGCGTTCGCTGTGGATGCGCTCGCGCGTGAAGCCGAGGGTTGCTTTGAGCACCGCGCGAACCTCTTTGACCATGCGATTGAGCCCGCAGATGTAGACGTCGACGTCGGTGGCGTCCCGCTTCGCGCTGCCAAACGACTCGATCAGCTCGGCGACGTGAGTTTGGACGTAGCCGCGTCGAGCGCTCCATCGGTCGCTCGCGCGCGACAGCGTGGGCTCGAATCGAAAGCCCGCCGATCCATCCGCGGCGAGCGCGCGCAGCTCTGCCTCGTAGAGCAGATCTTCTTCGCTTCGCACGCCGTGCAACAGCGTGATGGGCGCGTGCTCGATCGACGCTCGGTCTCGATGCTCGATCGCCGCTTGCAGCATCGCTCGAAGCGGCGTCAGCCCCGTCCCAGTCGCGACGAAGAGAATCGGTCGCGCGACGGGCTCGAGCGTGAAGAAGCCTTGGGGGTGGGTCATTTCGAGCGCGTCGCCAACGGCCATCTCGTGCAGGCGCATCGAGCCGGGGCCGCCTTCGACGCGGGTGATGGCCAGCTCGAATCGACGATCTGTGCGCGGCGCCGAGGCGATCGAGTAGGCGCGGCTCACGAACTCACCGTTGCTCAACGCGATACGAAGCGAGACCCACTGACCTGCGACGTACGAAAAGTCCGGCCCAGGGTCGATCGTGAGCTCTCGGACGTTGTGCGTGAGCATTCGGGCAGCGACGACGGTCACCGTGCGAAGCGACATTGACGCGAAGAGTACGCGCTGCGCGCGACGGGCGAGCCCGAAACGAAACTGCGCGGATTGGTCGGGGCCGTCGCGCGCAAGGCGCGCTTCAGAAACGCCCAGCCACGCCCGCCATGCTCGACCGTCCGTCCGCGAACGCGTACGGCATCAAGCCCGAGCTGGCCACCGAGCGCGGATCACGCCAGTCGACGCGAGGAATGATCGCGAACGTCGCATACCAGAGCGCGTCGACCACCATGGATGCGGCGAACAGGTGTCGCATCACTGGGCTGACGTCCTGCGGCGGAGCGATCCATGTTGCCGCTGCCCATGCTGCGTACGAGGCGCTCATCGCGCCGAGGACGACGGTCGGAATCCAAGCGGCGCCCCCCTCGGGTTCGTGGTTCGTTCGATTGAGCGGGGCCAGGACGAACACCGCGCCGACCGCCGACATCATCAAGCCGTTGAACGTCCACGCGACGGAGTGGCCGACGTTGTTTGTGTCCCGCGGCGCCTGTGTGGCGCTGACGATTCCGCCGACGAACTGCGGAGCTCCGAACGCGAGCGAGAGTCCGCCGAGCGCGCGAAAGCCGCGGCGATACCGCTCGTTGGCCTGCGTGCGCGCCCGGGCCTGCAGGGAATCGAAGTACCGCGCCATACATGCGTCGCTCTGCGAAAATCCGCAGTCCGTCGTCGACGGAAGCGGGGCTTCTTGCGCGTGTGTCGGAAGCGCGACGCCGAACACGATGCCGAGCGCGGCGAGCGAAGAGAACAACTTGATCGCCATGACCGGCGCTTCAACGACGGTCGAGTGGCGTCGCTTACAGCGTCGATGTCGGTCGGCGCGCGGGAGCGTCGCGGCGCTCAGCGCTCAGTCGAACGTGACGGTGCTGATCTGCCCGGTGGAGACCGACACGTTTTGCGTGCGAATTCGCGCGGGAGGCGTGAGGCAACGCACGACGTGCTCACCTGGCTCGAGCACCAGCCGAAGCGGGGCGTTGCCTGCGCGTTGCCCGTCGACCGACACGGTGCAGTTGGACGCGCTGGAGATGATCAACACTCCGCTGGTTCCCGTCGTGCGACCGCTCTGTCGCGGGCGCGAATTCGAGGACGATCCAGAGGGGTCCTGGGTGCGAACCCGAGGCGTCCCATTGGTGGTCGGCGGGTCGTTGGACGGTGGAGTCGCGCCGTTCTGGGAGGTGGCGCGTGCAGCGGAGGGCGAGCCGTTGTCGGGCGTGCCCATGACGGTTCCGGTTGGCAATTCGGCGGAGACGCCAGAATCGACGACAGCCGACGGAAACACCCCGGAGCTCTGGGCGTCGGGGTTGGTCTGCGCGCCGCCCGAGCCCGTGGGCTGGAGGTTGACCGGCAACGTTTGATTGTCGCTGGGCACGACGGCGAGGTGGATCGGTTCGAAGCCGGGCGAAGAGATCTCGACGCTCACCGGTGCGGTGCCGCGGGGCACAAACGCCGTGTTCGATCCGTAGATCGGCACTCCACCTACGACGAGTCTGGCGTTGGTCGGAAGTCCGACGAAGTGAAACGTGACCGTCGGCGAGCCGGCGTTGCTCCCCGAATGAGAGGTTCTGCTCACGGCGTACGCAGCGAGCGCCCCGAAGACCACTGCGAAGACCACGAGCGCCATAGCGATCGCGATGTTGCGGACGCGGTTGCGACCCGTGAACAGCGCGGCCGGGCCCTTTGGAGAGGTCGGCTTGCGCTCGTTGCGCCCTGCGCCCGCGAGCGGGAGCAGCTTTCCTCCGCCCTGCTGCTGATCGAGGGGCCGAACCGTCGTCGGCACGTCTTCGGAGGAGGTGTCGTACAGCGAGGCAGCCGCGGGCGTGCGAACGGTGTCGCCGCCGAACTCGAAGGCCGGGTCTTTCGGCGGGGCGGGCGCGGGCGTCGGCGCTTCGGGCAAGTTGTGCGGGGCCTTGAGGACCTGCAGTGGAACGGACGCGTACTCGCGATGCCGCTCGATGAACTGCCGGATGTCAGCGAGCATCTCCGACGCGTTCGTGTATCGCTTGGTGCGATCTTTTTCGAGCGCGCGGTCGACGATCCGAGAGAGCTCGAGCGGAACGTCGAACTGAGACAGCGACGGGTGCGGCTCGGTGATCACTTTGACGATCTGGTCGTTGTACGACTCACCGTCGAAGGGAACGCGACCCGCGAGACACTCGTAGAGAACGACGCCGGCCGCCCACAGGTCCGCGCGTGCGTCGAGGTTGCGCTCGCCGCGGGCTTGCTCGGGGGACATGTAGTGAGGCGTTCCGACGGTGGTGTTGGTCTGCGTCACGTTGAGCGCTTGACCGTCGCCGGGGTTGATCGCCTTCGAGATTCCGAAATCGAGGATCTTCACGTGCTGCTCGCCGGTGACCGAGCGAGTGAGGAAGATGTTCTCGGGCTTGATATCGCGGTGAATGATGCCCTGCGCGTGCGCGATCGCGAGCGCTTGAAGCACTTGAGCGATGATCGTGATCGTGTCGGCGACGTCGATGCGACGTTGGCGCATCAAGAGCGTCGCCAGGTCGTGACCCTGCAGCAGCTCGAGCACCAGATACAGCGACTGATCGGAGTCCTCGCCCGCGTCGAGCACCTCGACGACGTTGGGATGCTGGATCCGGCCTGCGGCCTGGGCCTCGTTGATGAAGCGCTTTGCCGCATCGCCAGTCTGTCGGTGATGCGCGTGAAGAACCTTCACGGCGACACGACGACGGGTCATGCCGTGCTCGGCTTCGTACACGACGCCCATCCCACCCCGACCGAGGATGCGGAGGAGCCGGTACTTGCCCGCGACGACAGATCCGATTTCGCGTTCGACCGCGGCTGCAGACAAAGGTGAGGCTCCTCGACGTTTTCGACCGACTCGGCAACCATGCCAAGCCGGTCAGAACATACCCCGTTCGAACCCTCCACGTCACCATCGCGTTCGCGGTCCGCTGTTTCGTCGAATTTCGCTGGAAGCCGGAGAATTTCGTCTACCACCGGCCGCCGGACCGGTTGACCCCGCGACGGTTGAGCGCTTCGGTCGCAACACGGTCGCAACGGGCGTCGGTTTGGGTCACGATCGATGACCTGCCGATGACGCATCGATTGCCAATGCTGGCCGGGCGCGAAGACGCGACGAGGGCGTGCGCATACTGTCCGAAGCTCTGTCGCCCCGCGTGTCCCGTCGCGACGGTGACCGGAAACGACGCGGTTTCTGCCTGGGGAATCATGGCGTCGCTCGCCTCTCAGGCCGAGGGAACCGAGCCTGCCTCCGCCGAGCGACTGGGCCGCGCATACGCATGCACCGGCTGCGACGCTTGTCAGAGCCACTGTGAGCTCGACAACCCGGTGGCCGAGACGCTTCGTGACGCGCGGTCGCAGGCGCTCGCGGCGGGGGTGGCGCCCGCGACGGTTTCGGCGTTCCTCGCCAGCGTGCCTCTTCGAGACGAGCGGGTCCGCGATCACGCGCGGCAGGTCGGCTCGACGACGGACCGCCCAACGGGCGTCGCGCTGGTTTCGGGCTGCTCTCTGGCGGCGACCGATGTTCCTCGGCTCGCGGCGATGCACCGAGCGTTCGAGCGCTGGTTCGGAGAGGCCGCGCTTGTGGCTGACCTTTGCTGCGGTGGATCGCTGCTCGACGCAGGGGACGTCGAAGGATTTCGCGCCCGCTCCGCCGCGCTGACAGATCGACTTCGCGCTGCTTCCGCCGTGGTCGTGCTCGATTCGGGCTGCGCCCACGCGATGTCGACGTTGGCATCGAGGCGCGGTCTCGAGACGGTTGCTGTCGAGACGCTCGAGGCGTTCGTCGCTCGTTCTGTGCGCCGCCTCCCCGAAGGCGCGCTGGCGGACCGCGGGCCATTTGCAGTTCACGACGCGTGCAAGCTCGGTCGTGGCGCTGGCCAATACGATGCTCCGCGCACGGTCATCGAACACCTGACGGGGCGCCCTCCCGTCGAGCTTCGAGACCGTCGAGAGCACGCGCGATGCTCCGGGGGCGGGGGGCTGCTACCGCGGACCCATTCAGCGATCGCCGACGCGATGAGCGACGAGCTGGCCGAGAGCGTTCGAGCGTCCGGCGCTTCTGCGGTCGTCACGGGCTGTCCGACGAGCCGAGCCAGGCTCGAGCGACAGGGGCTCGAAGCCTTTACGGTCGCCGACCTTCTCTGCGACCTTTCGCGAGGAACCAGCAAATGAGCGAGCGAAAGAGCATCGATGTCGTCGTCAATCCCCGCGCCGGCGCGGGTCGGGCAAGCAAGTTGGTCGGCGATCTCGTGCGCGAGCTCGCGAAGAGCCGCTTCGACGTCGAGGTCCATCGCACCGAACGCCCCGGACACGCTGGCGTGATCGTTCGTGACCTCGTCAAGAGCGGCGCCAAGACCATCGCTGTCATGGGCGGGGACGGGTCGTTTCACGAAGCAGTACAGGGGCTGCTCGACGAGGACGGCGCCCTCGACGCGCGCGACGCGACGCTCGCGTTCGTCCCCGCTGGCACCGGCGGCGATTTGAAGAAGACGCTCGGAGTCCCCGATCAGCCCGCAGAGATCGCCCGGTTCATCGCAGAGGCCACGCCCCGACCGATGGACCTCGGGATGCTCGAGCATCGCACGCACGACGATCGACCCGGGCGACGGTTGTTCGTCAACATCGCCAGCTTCGGCGTCGGTGGGCTGGTCGACAAGCTCGTCAACGAGGGTCCCAAGTGGCTCGGCGGGCGGGTGACGTTCTTCGTCGGAACGCTGCGCGCGTCGCTCCTCTACAAGAACGTGCGCGTCAAGGTCACGACCGACGGCGAGCTCTTCTACGACGGCCCGATGTACGCGATCTCCGTCGCCAACGGCCGCTATTTTGGCGGCGGAATGCTCATCGCTCCCGACGCGAACCCCTTCGACGGGCACTTCGACGTCGTCGCGCTCGGCGACATGAACCGCGTGCAGAGCACGCTGCTCGCTTCGAAGATCTATTCGGGCGCGCACATCGGCCAGCCGATGGTGACCCACCGTCGCGCGCGCACGGTGCACGCTGTCACGACGGGCGTCGAAGAGTGTCTCCTCGACGTCGACGGTGAGGCGCCAGGAAGGCTCGAGTCTACCTTCACCGTGCTCGCGGGCGCAGTGCCCGTGCTGGTGCGCGCGTGAGCGAAGACCGCAGGGCGCTCGTCGCTCGAACGGGCGTCGCCGCGCTCTCGGGGGTGCTGCTCTATTTATCGGCACCACCATTCAAGTTGTGGCCGCTGTGTTTCCTCGCCGCGCTCGCGCTGGCGTACAGCGTCCGCGGGGCGTCCGCGAAGCGAGCGTTCTGGCTCGGACTCGTCGGCGCGTTCTTCTACTGGATCTTCGCCGCGCCGTGGCTCGTGGGCACGATCACGCGGTTCGCGGGCTTGTCGACGACGATCGCCGTCACGCTGTTCTTGCTCTACTGCTTCGGTCAGTCGCTGATGATCGCGGCGCAGTGCGCGCTCGGCGCGGCGACGCGATCGATCCTCGGTCCGTCGTTGGCCGCTGCGCTGGCGGCGCTGTTCTGCGAACGATACATTTCTGCGGTATTTGCCTGGCAGTTCGCCGCGCCGCTCGTCGAGGCGCCGTGGATTCCGCAGGTCGCCGACCTCGTGACGGTCTCCGGTGTCTCGGCGCTCTTGCACGCAACCGCGACCGCTGTGGTCACCGCCTTCGAGGCGAAGCGCGCCGGAGCGGTCGAGCCTTCGACGCGACGCTCGCTCGGCGTCTGGATGGCGCTCTTCGTGGCGTCGTTCGTGTACGGCGCCGTTCGCACCGCGCAGTTCGCAGACTCCGAATCGCGACCGGCCGTTCGCGTCGCGCTCCTGCAACCGTCGGTTCCGCCGCTCGTTCGGTGGGACGAAAACGCGGCGTCGAGCATCTTGGCGAAGCTGCACGAGCAGACCGGTCGAGCGTTGGCCCTGCGACCGGACCTCATCGTTTGGCACGAGGGGGCGTATCCGTACGTTTTGCCGCACCTGGCGGGGGTCGACGGTCTGCACGGGCCGCCCGTGTGGACGGTGCGCGAGGCGCCGCCGATCGTGTTCGGTCTCATGAGCGCCGGGCAGGGTGAAACCCGATACAACGCCGTGTTCTTGAGAAACGAGGACGGCACGCTCTCGACGCCGGTCGCCAAGCGCGCGCTCGTTCCGTTCGGGGAGTCTGTGCCTCTCGCGAGCACGCTCCCGTGGCTGGCCCGCGTCTTTTCGCGGAGCGGAGGGATCTCGCCGGGCACCGGCGCGCCGTTGCTTCGAACGCGATCGGGCCTCTTGCTCGGCATCCTGATCTGCTTCGAAGACACGCTCGCGCACGCCGCCGCCGACGCCGCCGACGGAGCGCTGTTGGTCAACCTCACCAATGACGGCTGGTTCGAGTCGCCGACCGCGCTCGAAGAGCATCTGCTCATGGCTCGGTGGCGCTCGATCGAGCTGCGACGCGAGACAGTTCGCGCGGTCAACAGCGGAGTCTCGGGCCGCATCGACGCCCTCGGACGCATGCCGCAACGCGGCCCGGTCAACACCGCGATGGTACTCCACGTGACCGCGCGAACGTGGGACACACGGACGTTTGCGCCGCACTTCGCGCGCTGGGGAGGCTTCACTGCGTTCTTCATCGTCATGGGCGCGCTCGCCGAACGCGCGCGTCGCGCCCTGAAGGCTCGTCGCGCCACGCCGTTGAAAGCCGAAGAAACCCCGAGCAAAACAGAGTCAGGAGCGGCCCCGTGACGCGCGCTCGGGCGCCAGAGCGGCTGCGCATCGGAGCCGTCGAAGAGCGCACCGGCCTGTCGCGCGACACGATTCACTATTACGTCAAAGAAGGCCTCGTTCACGCGCCCGAGAAGACTGCGGCGACCGTGGCCTGGTACGACGCGAGGCACGTCGCTCGGCTCAAGAGCATTCGCGCGCTTCGCGCAGCGGGGCTCCCGCTCGCGGCGGTTCGGCGCCTCTTGTCGGACCCGTCGATCGTCGCGCTGCCGCTGAGCGCGCTCGAGGCGCTGGGGCTCTCGCTCGCGGCGGTCAAGCTCGAGGAGGTGCCGCGCGCGCCGGTCTGCAGCGATCGGGCAAGGGCGCTCGCCGCGAGGCTTCGACTCGCAGACCGTCTCGACGAGAACCCTGCGCTCTGCGACGCGCTCGACGCGTTGGTGTCCGCGCTCGACGAGCCGCTCTTGACGGCGGTCGAAGGCACCTTGGTCCCCTCGCTGCGCGCGTTTGCTGCGGCCGAGCTCGACGGAGATTCTCCGGTCGATCCCGCGTCGATCAGCGCGCGCACGCAGGCGCTCGCCGTCGCGCTCGGGCCGCTCGCGAACGCGTTTCGCGCAGAGGCGATCGCCCGGAGGGCCTCGGCCCGCGCGCGAAGCTCGAAGCGAAGCGACCCGCACGAGCCCTGAGCGCGGCAGAGGTCGGTCGCGGGCGCGTTTCGCGCCGATTGTTGTACCGTCCGCGCTCATGACGGACACCACTGACCAATCACGCAAGGGTCGCGTCGCTGTGCTCGGCGCGGGAACGATGGGCGCAGGCATCGCACAGGTCGCCGCGACCGCAGGCTTTTCGGTCGCGCTCTTCGACGTATCGAAGGGGCAGCTCGACAAGGCGCGCGCCTCGATCGCGCAGTCGCTCGAGAAGCTCGCGAGCAAAGCGAAGATCGACGCCGCGACGAAGGACCGAGCGCTCTCGAGCATCGTGACGTACGACAGCGTCGAGGACGCGTCGCGCGACGCGAGCTTCGTGATCGAAGCGGCCCCCGAGCGGATGGAGCTCAAGCGCGAGCTCTTCACTGCGGTCGATCGCGCCGCGCCCGCTGACGCGCTGCTCGCGAGCAACACGTCTTCTTTGTCCATCACCGAGATCGCGTCCGTGGTCCGCGATCCCTCGCGCGTGATGGGAATGCACTTCTTCAACCCCGTCCCGCTGATGGAGCTGCTCGAGGTCGTGCGCGGCGTGCGAACCACGGACGCCAACGTCGATCGCGCGGTCACGTTCGCCAAGACGCTCGGCAAGACGGCGATTGTTGTGAGGGATTTTCCTGGCTTTGCGACGTCCAGGCTCGGCGTCGTGATCGGCTGCGAGGCCATCCGCATGCTCGAGCAAGGCGTCGCCAGCGCCGAGGACATCGACCGCGCGATGGAGCTCGGCTATCGACACCCGATGGGGCCGCTCAAGCTCGGCGACCTCGTCGGACTCGACGTTCGCCTCGCGATCCTCGAGCACTTGCACGCGGAGCTCGGCGAGCAGTTTCGACCCCCGGCGTTGCTTCGCCAGATGGTGCGAGCTGGGAAGCTCGGCAAGAAGTCCGGCGAGGGCTTCTACAAGTGGACCGCGGACGGGCCGCAGAAGCCCTGAATCAGTGACCGAGCGACGCTTCAGCGGCGCGGATCGGGGCGGAGCACGATTGGCGGGCAGTCGCGGCCGACGCACGGTCCGGGACGGCCGACATTGAGGTTCACCGTGCCGGTGGCGGTCGAGTTGATCGTCGTGCGGCCAGCGGTGTTGACGGTCGTTGCGCCACCACCGGTCACGACGGTGCCCGACGACGTGGTCGCGCCGACCTGCACCGTCGTCGCAGGGTTGGGGCGCGCGACGCCGACCACCGCACCGGGAGCGATGTTGCCCACGCCTTGCGTGGTCACGACGACGGGTCGACCCACCGCAGCCGTGCCGCTCGAGGTCGTCGCAGTGCTCGTCACGCCGACGGCCGTAGCTCCGCCGACGACGCCGGTGTTCACGACGGTCGCTGCGGTTCCCGGTCGAACACCGACGTTGGTGTTCACTCCGCCGGTCACGACGGTTCCGGTCGCGCCCGTGACGACGACACCTGCCGTGGGACGGCCGGTGTTCACCACCACTCCGCCTGCCGGAGCTCCGCCGCCCGAAACGATCACCGCTCCGCCTGGCCGTCCACCGGTCACGACTGTGGTTCCGCCCACGGGTTGAGCGGTCGCTGTCCCGCCAGAGACAACGACCGTTCCGCCGACGGGTTGCGGCTGGCCCCAGCCACCCGAAGGCTGACCCACAACGACCGCTGTTCCGCCCACGGGTTGTGCGGTCGCTGTTCCGCCCGTGACAACCACGGTTCCGCCAGTCGGCTGCGGCTGAACGAAACCACCGGACGGTTGCGCGACGACGACCGCGGTTCCGCCGACTGGCTGCGCCGTGGCCGTTCCGTTGTTGACGACGACGCCACCTCCGCTCGACACGGGCGTCGCGTACGGACCGACAGGCTGAACGTTCGAGGGCCGCCAGTAGCCAGGATAGTACTGCCCGCCGGAGTACACCGGACCTTGCCAAACGGTGCCAGGGCGCGGCTCCTCCCAGTGTCCATCGACCCAGACCCAACCGCCTCCGCGCCAGTCCTGGTAGCCGTCGACCCAAACCGCGGTCGCGCTCGGCTGCATGGGACGCTCGAGCTGAACGTTGACCGTCGTTGGTGGTGGCGGGGGAGGCTGCGCGACGGAGACCGCGCTCGGCATTCCGTCGGCGTAGACCTCGGCGGTGGCGTCGCCACGAATCGTGTAGAAGCACGCCTGGGTCATCGTCACGAGCGCGAGGACGCTCGTCGTCAGCATTCGTTTCATTCGTCCGGTCTCACTTTTCAGAGGTGGTCGGTTGGATTCAGCTTCGCGTTATACGTCCCGGGCGCGGTTTCCATCCACGGCCGCGACGCACTTTCGCTGTCGGTAGCCGATCTGCCAGCCTCGCAGGTACGTTTCGCCGCCGCTGCAGCGCGTCCAACACACACCGGAGAGCACCCCGTGAGCAGAGCAGTCTTCGTCCTCGACGCACTACGTACGCCGATCGCCCGATACAAAGGGGCGCTTGCCAGCGTTCGTCCCGATGATCTCGCCGCGCATGTTGTGCGCGCGATCGTCGGGCGCAACGCGGCGGCGGGCGCCAAGGTGAGCGAGGTCATCTTCGGCGCGACCAATCAGGCCGGCGAAGACAACCGAAACGTCGCTCGCATGGCCGCGCTCCTCGCGGGGCTGCCGTACGAGGTCACGGGCGTGACGGTCAATCGCCTCTGCGGGTCGGGGCTCGAAGCCGTGCAGAGCGCGTCGCGCATGATCGCGCTCGGCGACCACGAGTGCGTGATCGCAGGCGGCGTCGAGAGCATGACGCGCGCGCCGTTTGTCATGCCGAAGGCGCAGGACGCGTTCGATCGAACGCCGCCGAAGGTGCAAGACACGACGCTCGGCTGGCGCTTCGAGAACCCCAAGATGGCCGAGCGGTTCGCGCTCGAGGGGATGGGCGAGACCGCAGAGAACGTCGCGGCGCTGCACGAAGTGTCCCGCGAGGATCAAGACCGGTTCGCGCTTCAGTCGCACCAGCGCGCGATCGCCGCGCAGTCTCGCGGGGCGTTTCGGGCGGAGATTTCGGCGGTCGAGATCGCTCAGAAGAAAGGGCCCGCAGCGGTGTTCGATCGAGACGAGTGTCCGCGGTCGGACGCTTCGATCGAGGCGCTCGCGAAGCTCCAGCCTGTGTTTCGAAAGGGCGGATCGGTCACTGCGGGAAACAGCTCGCCGATCAACGACGGTGCCGCGGCGGTGCTCCTCGCGAGCGAGAGCTTCGTCAAAGAGCACGGGCTCGAGCCCATGGCGCGGGTTGTTTGCAACACCGTGGCAGGCGTCGAGCCAGGACTCATGGGACTGGGTCCGATTCCCGCGGTCGAGCGCGCTCTTCTGCGCGCGGACTGGAAGCGCGAGAGCCTCGACACGATCGAGCTCAACGAAGCGTTCGCGGCGCAGGCGCTCGCGTGCGTTCGAAAGCTCGGGCTCGATGCCGCGAAAGTGAACCCAGACGGCGGAGCGATCGCCTTGGGGCATCCGATCGGTAGCTCTGGAGCGCGTTTGGTTGCGACGCTTGTTCACCGCATGGTGCGCGAAGGCTCTGCGCGCGGGCTGGCGTCGCTATGCATCGGCGTGGGGCAGGGGATCGCGACGTTGTTCGAGCGACCCTGAGTCGCTCACGCCGCTTCGCGGAGGCGCTCACGAAGGACGGTGCGAGCGCGGTGGAGCCGCGACCGAACCGAGCTCTCGGTGGTCCCGAGGCGGTCGGCGAGCGCTTGCAGAGGCTCGCCTTCGAGATAGTGCTCGAGGACGACGTCGCGATAGTTCTCCGGGAGCTCTTCGAGCGCCTGCTCGAGCTGGTCGCGGCGGTGCTTCTCTTCGACGCGCTTGTCGACGCGAAGCGCCCACTCGCCGCCCGGCGTGGACGGAATGTTGTGCATGGCCGACTCGGCCTCGGCCTCGTGGTCGTCGAACGACGTCTGGCGGCGACGGCGATCGCTGCGCATACGCATGAGCGCGGCGTTGGCGGTCACGCGGTAGAGCCAGGTCGAGAACTGCGAGTCACCGCGAAACGAGTCGAGGCGGCGGATGACCTGCATCATGGCGTCCTGAACGAGGTCGGCGCGATCCGCGGCGTCCACCGGAAAGCGCAGGAGCTGCCTCTGAATCACCGGCTGGTAGCGGGACAGCAGGGCCGAGAGCGCGCGTTTGTTACCCTTGCGGGCCATCTCAACCAATTTCGAGTCGCTAAAGTCGTTCATTGAATCGCTCCTGTCGGCCTTCCGTGCAGTTCGTAGACGATCATACGCGAGCGGTATGTGAGCGGTTACGACTGATTCGACCCTGAAAACGATTATTTTAAATCGACTAATACGTTCATATATTTAATATAGTCGTTTTTGAGCGCTTGCGGCTTCATTCGAACGTCGGTTGGGCAACAACAGAGGCGGCCACGCGCGCTCTGCGCTTTTGCCCGCGCGATTGGCAGGCCTCACGACGCGGCACGGTTGCGTGGCGCGCTGGTGTAGGCTGCGGCCGAGGTCATGAATTCATCGGTGATCGACCAACTCGAAGCGTTCTTGAAGAAGCGTGACTGGACAACGACGCGCCTGGCCGCGGCCACGATTCGGACGAGCTTCAAAGCGCCGCGCGGGACGATGTACCCGCTCGTCGCCACGCACGAAGGCGAATGGGTCAAGCTGGCGGTCGTCCCGCTCGGTCGCCTCCCGCCGGACCTCGTCAAAGCCGAGAACCTCTACGGCCAGCTCCTTCGATGGAACGGCGAGCTCATGTTCGCGCGCTTCTCGCTCGACGAAGACGGCGACGTCATTCTCTCGGTGGAGTTTCCGGTAGACGACCTCGACGAGAGCGAGATCGGCGACGCGCTCGACGTCCTGACCTTCTACGCCAACAAGTACGGCCCCGAGATCCGCGCGATCATCGCCTGACCTCGCGACCGCGCGGGATCAGCCGTCGCGGGGAGGATCGATCACGTGCGGGGCGAGCAGCGCGCGAACGTCGTCGGGGACGTCCACCGCGCGCGGTCCCTCGAGCTCGCACACGGCGATCACGTGCTCGAAGCTCGCGCACACCGCGCCGCGCTCGTTTGCGATCTCGTGGCGAAAGGTGACGCTCTTCCCGCCGATTCGCGCGACCCGAACGCGTACGATCACGCGCTCGCCATAACGAACGGGACTGCAAAAATCTCCGGCGATTCGCACCGTAGGAATCCCGAGCCTTCGCGGCCCGGTGAAGTGCGCATAGCCCCCGTCGATCCCCGACCACAGCGCCTCGAGCGCGCGGTGGCACCAGTCGAGCATTCGAGGAAAGTACACGAGCCCAGCAAGATCACACTCCCCCCACGTCACGTCGATTCGGTGCTCGAACATCGGGTCTGGTCATACCGACTTCGCGCCCTTCTGTCCGCAGTCGCAACACGCTCGTTCGCCGTCGGCGCTTGTGGCAACGTAGGGCCGCCATGACAGACCACGCTGGGCGCGTCGCGCTCGTCACCGGCGCCAGCCGCGGGATCGGCGAAGCCGTCGCGCGACGGCTCGCGCGCGAAGGCCTCAAGCTCGCGTTGACCGGCCGCGACCGAAGCGCACTCGAACCCCTCGCGAGAGAGCTCGGCGCCACGGCTGTGATCTACGACCTCACGGACGCGGGGGCCTTCGTCGAGACGCTCGCGTCGATCGAGGTCGCCGTCGGCCCGATCGACGTGTTGGTCAACAACGCAGGCATCGCCGAGAGCGCGACGCTCGAAGACACCGACGACGCGCTCATCGAGCGGACCTTCGCCGTCAACGTGATGTCGGTGTTCAGGCTCTGCCGCGCCCTCGTTCCGCCCATGGCGAAGCGCGGCTGGGGTCGCGTCATCAACGTCGCGTCCAACGCCGGGCTCACGGGCTACGCGTACACGAGCGCGTACTGCGCGTCCAAGCACGCGGTCGTCGGGCTCACGCGCGCGCTCGCTGCAGAATTTGCCCGCACGGGCGTCACGGTGAACGCGATTTGCCCAGGCTTCGTCGACACCGACATGACCGTGCGCGCGATCGATCGCATCGTCGCGAAGACCGGCCGCACGAGAGAGCAGGCGCGCGCCGCGCTCGAAGCGCAGAGCCCTCAGCGTCGGCTCGTCACCGTCGACGAGGTCGCCCACGCGGTGTGGTCGCTCGTCCCGCACGAGGCTCGCGGAATCCACGGACAAGCCATCGCCCTCGATGGCGGACAGGTGCTCGCATGAAGGTGGTTCAACCCGAACATTGGGCAAAGCCCCGGGGCTACGCGAACGGCATCCTCGCCGAGGGGCCGGTGCTGTACGTCGCCGGACAAATCGGCTGGGACGAAAGCGGCCACTTCGCATCGGACGACCTGATCGCCCAGTTCGACCAGGCGCTCGCGAACGTCGTCGCGGTCCTGCGCGCGGGCGGCGCTGAGCCAACAGACGTGGTTCGGATGACGATCTACGTCACGGATCTACCCGCGTATCGCGAGGGCGCGAGCAGGCTCGGCGGAGTATGGCGTGCGCACTTTGGCAGACACTATCCGGCGATGGCGCTCGTGGGCGTCGCCGGCCTCGTCGAGCCGCGCGCGAAAGTGGAGATCGAGGCGACGGCCGTCCTCGCGAATCGCGCGGCACCCGCAGACCGTTGATTCGACTTGAACGCGCCGCTTCCATGAGCGCGCGGCGGGGTAGATACTCGCCGGGATCAAGATGCAGGAGCTGGCGCCGAAGGGTTTTCGATTCTCGCTCGAGCACGGGGTGGGGCGCATCACGCTCAGTCGACCAGCGCGGCTCAACTCGCTGACGTTCGAGATCTATCAAGAGCTCGCGGCGTTCTTCGTGACGTTGTCGCAGCGCGACGAGGTCCGCGCCGTGGTGATCACCGGCGAAGGACGAGGGTTTTGCTCGGGGGGAGACGTGCAAGACATCATCGCCGAGCTCTTCAAGCGCGACGCCAAAGGGATGCTCGAGTTTACGCGGGTGACCGGCGAGCTCATCGCCAACGTCCGACGATGCCGAAGGCCCGTGATCGCGGCGGTCAACGGCGTCGCGGTGGGAGCGGGCGCGGTGCTCGCCGCTGCCTGCGATGTCCGATACTTCGCGAGGAGCGCCAGGATCGGGTTCATTTTTCCGAAGGTGGGGCTGTCGGGCGCAGACATGGGCGCGAGCTTCTTGCTTCCGCGCATCGTCGGCCTGGGACACGCGAGCGAGCTGCTGTTCTCGGGGGCCGTCATCGACGCCGAAGAAGCCGCGCGAATCGGCCTCGCCAACCGGGTGTTCGACGACGACGCGCTCGTCGGCAAGGCGGTCGCGTTCGCCGAGTCGCTCTCCGAGGGACCGGCTTTCGCCCATGCGATGACCAAGCAGATGATCGAGAGCGAGGCCCGAATGACCCTCGCAGAGGCGATCGAGAGCGAAGCCCAGGCGCAAGCGCTGTGCATGCTCCACCCGGACTTTCGCGCCGCCTACGACGCAAACACGCAAAAGGTCAGCGCGAAATTCGAAGGCGCTCCCGCGCGCAAACCGCACGCTGAGTAAGCACACACCGAGGCCGCTCCGTGACTCCACTCCTTCGCACACGAAACGCGCTCGCGACCGACGAGCTGCCATTTTTCTTCGACGCGGTTCACATCGCTCTCGCCGAGCGAGTCCGTGATTTCGCGATCAATGTCGCCGCTCCCGAGGAGGACGCGCAGCGGCGCAACGCGGCGAGCACCTACGAGCAGCTCGGCGAGCGGTGCTCGCGGATCGCGCTGCGTCTCGGGCGCGAGAGGCTGATCGACGCCTGCATCCCTGCTGCGCACGGCGGCCTCGCGCTCGGAACCCGCCGAGAGCACCTCGATGTGCGCGCCGTTTGCCTGCTACGAGAGTCCTTGGGCTGGGCGAGCGCGCTCTCGGAGTTCGTCCTCGCGATGCAGGGGCTCGGATCGTTTCCGATCGTCGTCTCTGGGACCGATGCGCTTCGAAAGGAGTTTCTTCCTCCAGTTCTGCGAGGCGAATCGCTGGCAGCGTTCGCTCTCACCGAGCCGGAGGCGGGCTCGGACGTCGCGGCGCTTCGCTCGACCGCGGAGCGCGTCAAAGACGACTACGTGATCAACGGCCGAAAGACGTTCATCTCGAACGCTGGGATCGCCGGACACTACGTCGTGTTCGCCAAGACCGACCCAGCGGCGGGCAACCGCGGCATCACCGCCTTCGTCGTGAAGCCGACGGACCCGGGCTTCTCTTTCGAAGGCGCCCAGATGCTCGTCACCGAGCACCCCGTCGGGACGATTCGCTTCGACAACATGGTGATCCCATCGTCGCGCCGACTCGGACGCGAGGGCGAAGGCTTCAAGCTGGCCATGCGGACGCTCGATAGCTTTCGCACGACGGTCGGCGCCGCCGCGTGCGGCATGGCGCGTCGCGCCCTCGACGAGGCGCTCTTTCGCGCGACGACGCGAGAGCAGTTCGGCAAGGCGATCTCGGACAACCAGCTCATCCAAGGGCACATCGCGCACATGGCCACAGAGCTCGATGCGTCGCGGCTGCTCGTCTACCGCGCGGCGTACGGGCGCGACAAAGGCAACGAGCGCATCTCGATCGATGCGAGCATGGCCAAGTGGTACGCGACCGAAGCGGCGCAGAGGATCATCGACCTCGCGGTGCAGATTCACGGCGGCGCGGGCGTGCTGCGGGGGATCGCGGTCGAGCGCCTCTACCGCGACATTCGCGCGCTGCGCATCTACGAGGGCACCTCCGAGGTGCACCAGCTGATCATCGCTCGGGTGCTCACCGCAGGAGAGCGCGCGAGGCAAGACGCCCGTGCCACCGCTGACAACAGCGCGTCTCTCAAGGAGAGCGTGTCGGAGTCGAGCGTCTTCAACATGGCGAAGACCGTCGAGATTTCCGCCACGCTCGAGCCGCCCAAACCCGCGGTGCGTCCGACGCCGAAGCGCCCGCTCGCGGCGCGCGCCGCCGAAGACTCGATTCGAAAGACCATGCCCGAGGTGCCCACACGAAAAGGGCCGGTGGCGCGAGAGACGATGCCCGACACCCCCGTGAGCAAGCTCCTCGGCGCCAACGCGCCGCGCCGCGGTCCGCGCGACCCGAGCGAGTCGGAAGACTGATTCCTCTCGATCCGCACACAGAGCGACCCATGAGCACTGCGCCGACGTTCGATGACGAGTTCAACCTCGCTGACTACTTCTTGCACGACCGTGTGAAAGAGGGGCGCGGCGATCGCGTGGCGATGCGCTTCGGCGATCGCACGTACTCCTATCGCGAGACCAGCGACCGGTCGCGCGGCTTCGCTCGCTCGCTGCGCGCGCTCGACGTTCGACAAGAGCAGCGCGTGCTCGTGATCCTGCCAGACCTTCCCCCGTTCGCGTGGGCGATCATGGGCACCCTCGAGGCCGGGTGCGTGCTCGCGATGGGCAACCCCGACGCGCCCACGAAGGACCTCGCCTACCTCGTCGAGTACACCCGCGCCGCGGCCATCGTCGCCGTTCCGCGCGTGCTCGAGGCGCTCGCGGGGGTCATCAGCGAGAGCACACATATTCGAGCGGTGTACGTCGTTCCCGACGCGAAGACCGGCGAGGATCCCTGCGGCGCCGTCCCGCTGCCGTCGCTCGGTCCGGCGCAAGTCCGGGCCCTCGAAGAAGAGGTCACCGCGGTGCGGCCGTGGATCCCCCCTGTGAAAACCCGTCGCGATGACGTCGCGATCTGGCTCTTCACCTCTGGCTCGACGGGGCATTCGAAGGCCGCGATTCACACGCACCGGGACTTCGCGTTCAACACGGAGGTGTTCGCCAAGCGCACCATCGGGATGCGCGAAGACGACGTGACTGTGAGCATCCCTCGGCTGTTCTTCGGGTACGCGACCGGGACCAACCTCTTCTTTCCGTTCGCGATGGGCGCCACCGCCGCGCTGTTCAGCGAACGGCCAACACCCGAAGCGCTCGTGCGGGCGATCGAGTGGTATCGGCCGACGGTGCTCACCAACGTCCCGACGATGATCGGAAAGCTGCTCGACCACGATGAAGCGCTGCGCGCCAAGGGCGCAGCTGGGCTCGATCTGTCGTCGCTCCGGTTCTGCTTTTCTGCAGGCGAAGCGCTTCCGCCGCCGCTGCTCGCGCGGTGGACCGAGCGCTTCGGCATCGATGTCTACGACGGCATCGGCAGCGCCGAGATGTTTCACATCTACGTGAGCAATCGCCCCGGCGACATCAAGCCAGGCTCGCTGGGACGCGTCGTCGACGGCTACGAGGCGCGCGTGCTCGCGGCCGACGCAGAAGGGCCAGGCGCGCCCGAGGTCCCCGAAGCCGAGACGGGAGTGTTGTGGATCCGTGGCGACAGCGTCGCGCTCGGATACTTCCAAGACCGAGACAAGTCGTGGAAGACGTTTCATGGCCACTGGTGCCGCACGGGTGACCTATTTCGTCGCGACAAAGACGGGTATTTCTGGTTTTCGGGCCGCGCCGATGAGCTGCTCAAGGTCTCGGGGCAGTGGGTGTCGCCGATCGAGGTCGAAGAGTGCCTGCTCGAGCACGAGTCGGTGCTCTCGTGCGCCCTCATCGGCGTCGATCGCGGCGGCGGAATGCTCACGACCCGCGCCTACATCCAGCTGCGCACCGGCGTGACTGCGAGCGACGCGCTCGCGGCGGCCTTGCAAGAGCACGTCAAGTCGCGTCTCTCGTGGCACAAGTACCCGCGCGAAGTCGTGTTCGTCGACGACCTTCCGCGCAACGACCGCGGCAAGATCGACCGCAAGGCGATCAGGGCAGACGCGCTCAAGGACGGCGCTCGATGAGCGCCGCGCCGCTCGGTGCTCACTGGAAGAGCGCCCCGCTCGCACTCGGCGAGTGCACGATGGCCGACTGCGCCGAAGTGCTCGCGGGACCGACGGCGGTCGCGCTGCTTCCCGTGGGCTCGACGGAGCCTCACGGGCCGCACCTGCCGCTCGCGACCGACGCGTTGCTGGCCGAAGAGAACGCGCGTCGCGCGACCAAAGCGCTGCGTGATCGCGGCGTCAGCACGGTGTACGCGCCGGTCGTCTCGTTTGGTGTCACGCGATACGCGGCGGGGTTCTCCGGCGCGATCACGATCAGCGAAGCGGCGCTGATCGGCTACCTCGTGGCGGTGATCGAAGGCCTGCGCGGCGCGGGATTCGCGCTGGTGTGCGTGACGAATCACCACCTCGAGCCCGAGCACGTGACCGCGGTCGAGCGCGCGGTCGCCGCCGCGCGAGAGGCCCGAGGCGGCGTCGTGTTCGCCAATCAGCTCACCAGGCGATGGGGCCGTACGTTGTCCCACGAATTCAAGCGAGGCGCGTGTCACGCGGGCAGCTACGAGAGCTCGCTCGTGCTCGCGGCGCGACCCGAGCTCGTGCGCGAAGAGCTGCGCGCGGCGCTGCCGGACGTCGATGTTTCGCTGAGCGCTGCGATCCGCGAGGGAAAGCACAACTTCGCCGAGATGGGGCTCTCGATGGCCTACGCCGGAGAGCCCCGCGAGGCGTCTCCCGCCGCCGGTGAAGCGTTGTACGAAAAGCTCGTCGAGATGATCACAAGCGAGTGTCTCGAGGCGCTCGGCCTCGCGTCGCCGCCCGACGCAACGCCTTCGAAATGACCGCAGAATCGCCGAGGGAGCTTCGCCGCGAGCTCGGGGTGCGGTCGTCGGTGCTGCTCACCGCGGGCGCGATGATCGGGACTGGGATCTTCGTCTCGCCGGTCGAGACGGCGCGGCTCACGAGCGGCGCGTCGTCGATGATCGTCGCGTGGGCGCTCGGCGCGGTGCTGTCGCTGCTGGGCGCGCTCGCGTTCGCGGAGGCCGGCGCGGCGATGCCCGAGACCGGCGGGCTCGCGGTGTATCTTCGCAAGGCGTTCGGCGATTGGGCGGCGTTCGCCTTTGGCTGGACGATGCTGGTGGTGCTCGTCCCTGCGAGCTTCGCTTTCTTCGCGCAGGTGGCGTTCTGGAACCTCCGCGACGCGGGGATCATCAAGCAGCCGCTCTTCGCCGACGCGGTCGTCCTCGCGCTCGTCGCGGCCAACGTTCGCGGCGTTCGCGCCGGGGCAGGGATGCAAAACGCGCTGACCATCACGAAGGTCGTCGGGATCGCGCTGGTGGCGATCGTGGCGGCGGGCTTCGCAGCGAGCGGCCCTGCGATCGCTCCAACGCCAACGGCCGCGATCGCGAGGGCGCCGTCGCTGCTGGCGGCGATGGTCCCTGTGTTGTGGGCGTACGACGGCTGGATCGACATCACGAGCGTCGCCGGCGAGGTTCGCTCTCCCCGCACGACCCTGCCTCGCGCGATCGTCGGTGGAACGCTGCTGGTCGGCGCGCTCTACCTCTTTGTCATCGCGTCGGTGCTCGCGAGCGCATCGCACGGCGCGCTCGCTGCGCTCGGCGACGGAAGCACGATCTTCTCGACGGGGGCGCTCGCTTCGCCTTCGGTCCGACGGTGGCTCGCGTCGCTCGTGGCCGTCGCTTCGGTCGGCGCGGCCGCCGTCGGGTACATGAGCGGCGTGCGGGTCGTGTACGCGGTCGCGAAGGAGGGGCTCTTGTTCGCGCCGCTCGCGCGCGTGTCCTCGCGCGGAGTGCCTGCAGTGGCTTTGATTGTGTGTGCTGCGATCGCCCTGGCGTACATCCACTCGCCGCTTCGGAAGCTCGGCGAGGTCTTCGTGCTCGGCGCGTGGCCGTTCTACGCGCTCGGGGCGCTCGCGGTCGTACGCCTGCGGCTGCGGGGAGCATTTTCCTCGGAGGTCAGCGCGGAGGAGCAACTTCGGTTTCGGACGCCGCTGTTTCCGATTCCTCAGATTGTGTTCGCGGTCGTGAGCGTCGCGATCGTCGTCGCGTACGCGCTGCGTGAGCGCCGCAACACATTGATATCACTTGGAACTATCGCGATCGGCCTGGCGCTGTACCCCGTCGTACGCTTCGCGCGGTCTCGACGCGCTCGATCGACGTAAGCGCACTTGCGCGGGCGGCGGGGGATGCGCAGTGCTGAGCCGCTGCCGTCTTTTGCCACGACAACGTCGCTGGCGATCGCGCGGCGAGCTGCCATCAGACTTCTCACAGGGGCGACGGTCCGACCCCGCGGACCGTAGGGCGGGATGGCAAACGCTGACACTTTCACGAGCCGACACGATCGGCGTGAGGGAGTAAGTCCATGATGAAGTCGATCGTCGTCGCGCTCGTCACCATGATCGTCGCCGCTGGCGCAGGCTGTCGCGGCGAGGGGCACGCGCAGTCGGCGCCGTCGGCGCAGGCTGTCTCGGCGACCGCAGCGTGCGCGCGGTTGATGACCCTCTGTCAGGGCAACGAACAGGATCGACGCGAGTGCGAGCGAACGATGGCCGAGGTTCGACCCGGCGTCGACGCGGACAACGTCGCGCGCACGGCCCGGTGTATGGGCGAGGCTCGCACGTGCGGCGAGGGGACGGGCTGCATGGCCGGAAGCGCCGCGCGCGCAGGAGCGAACTTCCTGCGTGACTTCACGAACGGCTTTACGCGCTAGCCGACGCGGTAGCGCGCAACGCGGCGTCCGGTCGGGTCGACGCGATCGACGATCCCGTCGTACTCGATCCAAGCGCCTCCGTCTTCGAGCGTCACGCTGGCCGTGCGTCCTTCTGGAACCGAGACGGCGTAGGTCACGCGTTCGTTCGCGCTCACCGCGACGTCGCCGCCCGAGTGGTAGAGCAGCACGCCGTTGCCGAGCTCGGCCGTCGGCGCCTTGGTGACCTCGGGGCGCGCGACGGCGAACCGCCGTCGACCTTCGGCGTCGACGACGATGCACTCGATGCGTCGTCCGCTCTTCTCCCAGCGGTCTCGCACGATGGCGACGCCTCCGCCGCGCAGAGGCAGCGGGCTCGCGCCCTGCACGAGCCAGCGCACCGAAGGCCTCGGCCCGCGCACATCGACGCGCGCGACGACCTCGCTCGAGGCGAGCAGCACATGGCCGTCGCCCGACGGCGCGATCTGCGCGTTCTTGTCGACGGGGATGTTCCATCGCTCGGCGCCGTCGGGCAGGGCGAGCGAGAGCAGCCTCCAAGGCGGCTCGACGACGTGCACGGTGTCGCCGAAGGAGACCGCGCTCCCTGCGCCAACGGAGGACGCTTGCCACGCGATCGATGCGTCTTCGCGCAGGACCATCTGCGACTGGTAGCCAGCCACGTAGAGGCATCCGCGCGGCAAAGACAGCGCGTCGAACGAAGACGCGCGGCCGTCGTGCACGGACGGACCGCGGACGGTTCCGTTGTCGTCGACGATGTACGCGAGCGAGCCTGCGCCCTCGGAGCTCGCGCTGAGCGCGACGAGGACCACCGCGCTCGAGCCGCGAACCCTCGCGACGAACGTCTCGCGCGACGCGCCGTCGAGGTCTGCGCGCCACAGAACACGATCTCCGCGGAGTCGTACGAGCTGCGTCTTGTCTCCGCTGCTCTGGGCGACCACGCGCGATCCGTCGTCGAGCTCGAGCGCGCTGCGCGGAGGGACGGCGCTGCCCGCTTTGCGATGGACGAACGTTTTCGGACGAACGTCGCTGAGCTTGGGCAAATCTGGAGTCGAACGCGCGAACACGCGGGTCACGAGCGCGCGAAAGAGCTCTGTGCATGCGACAGAGCCCTGCTCGATCCACCCGAGCGCGTCGCGATCGCGCGTGGGCATCTCTGCAGAGAGCTCTTCGAGGTGCTTTCGTCGCAGCTGCGGCGAGAGCGCGGCGAGCGCGAGCGGAGTGCGGTCGAGCAGCGCGGCTCGTGCGGACTCGTGCTGCACAACGCAAACGTCGTGCTGCGCGACATCGGCGCGGTCACGAACGGTTGTTACGACGTCGACGAGGTAGCTCGAGCAGCGCGTGCATCGGGCGACGCGTAGCTGTCTGACGCCTGGTTCGGGCGCGAGCGTGGCGCCGAGGAGCCACTCGATGTCGTCTTTGGGCTCGCTCGAGCCGAAGCCCTTTCGGCAGCGATCGCAACGTTCTGTCATGCGGGCGCTCCGGTGTCGTAGAGGTCCACGCGCGCGGCGTTGGTGCGTGGGACAGCGACGAGCCCGTCGCTCACCGCCGCCCATCGGGCGCCAGAGCCGCCGTCGCCGATCTCGATGATCCGCGCTCCGGCTGCGTCGACAGCGACCATGCGTTGCGGGTGTGTGCCGCCGGCGCTCGGCCGCTCGAAGGCGACCGCGCCACCCCCGCGGATGCCAGCGATTTCGATGGAGGTCGTGAAGTCGATGACCTCGCTCGGGGGCGCGCCCGGGGCGACGACGATCGCCGCTCGATCGCCGACGCGGGCGAGGGCGCCGCTGACGGTGGGCTGCCCGGCGCGGGGACGCTCGAAGATCGGGGCTCCGTCGCGAAGAACGAACACTCGCTCGCCGCTCGCCGTCGACGCGAACACGAGCGCTTCGCCGCCGACGAAGAACCCAGCGCCCATCGCAGAGGTCGACGCGGGAAGCGACGCGCTCCAGACGGGAACGCCGTCGTCGTCGACGCACTCGACCTTCGCCGGAGGTCCGCTCCCGAGTCGCAAGTTGGAGTCGGCGGTGTTCGGCGCAGCAACGAGTCCGCCCACGAACGCGCGCAGTCTCGGAAGGGCCGATGCGTCATCGACGTCGAGCGAGCAGAGCACTCGGTCGAGCCTGATCGTGAGGCGTCGGGCGACGCTGTCGACGCGAATCGCCGTGGGCCGTCCATCGACTGGGATGCGTGATTTCACCGCTCCGGTGACCAGATCGACGCACGCGACGGACGTTCCGTCGAAGGCGAAGAGCCTTCGGCCTTCGACGAAGTACGGGGCGTCGACAGAGGGCCGCGCGAGGTCTGCGACGACGTCTCCGTGCGCGTCGAGCACGAGGTGTCGATCGTCGAGGTGAAGGATCGGTCCGTGCTCGGTCTCGCTGATGGAAACCGCGCGGCCATCACGCCACCCGAGCTCGGGTCGCGAGACGTCCATCGAGATCTCGCCGGAGGACGTGATGGCGATCAAGCGCGGCGTTACGCCGGCGGTGGTGCTGTAGCCGACGACCCACGCCGACGCCGGGAGGCCGAAGGGAGAGGGCTGCGCGAAGATGGCGACGCCGCGCGGCTCGAGCTTCAGCGGTCGAGCGAATCGAGTCGCGCGGCGGCCGAGGCCCACGATCGTCGCGCCTGATTCGGTGTTGATCGCGGTCGCGATGAAGCCACCTCGGGCAGGAACGATGAACGGGTTCGGTCCGCCCGCGGCCGAGTACGTCCACGTCGGGGCTGTCAGCACAGTTTCGGGACAATAGCACGTACGCGAGCGTTCACA
The DNA here is from genome assembly GCA_001465015.1 of Deltaproteobacteria bacterium Ga0077539. Taxonomy (GTDB): domain Bacteria; phylum Myxococcota_A; class Polyangia; order Polyangiales. The sequence continues at coordinate 43,493 of LNEO01000177.1, forward strand.
GCGACCCGAGTCTCGGCGACGCTCGTTCGCCACCCTCTTCGTGACCGCCTGCTGGCGGACGCCGCGTGCGCGTTCTCTGCGCGCCAGCGTATGTTCTCCGCCGAGATGAGCGGTTCGCAGTTGATCGATCGTTGGCGCGCGCGGGGCAGAATCGTTCGGGTCGCCGGCCACGACCTGTTCGTGGTGGACGAGGGGGAGGGGCCGTGCGTGCTGGTGCTGCACGGCTTTCCGACGAGCGGCTACGATTTCAGCGCGGTCCTGCCCGAACTCACGCGCTCACGCCGCGTGATCGTCGCGGATATGCCCGGCTACGGTCTCTCGTCGAAGCCCGAGGCGTACTCGTATTCGCTCGAAGCGCAGGCGGACGTCCTGCTCGAGCTGTGGTCGAAGCTCGACGTCGAGCGAGCGCACCTCGTCGCCCACGACATGGGAACCTCCGTCGCCTGCGCGTTGTTGGCGCGGCGCGATCGCAAAGCGCTCCAGCTCTCGTTGGACAGCGTCGCGCTCTGCAACGGCAGCGTCTTCATCGAGATGGCGAAGCTCACGCCGTCCCAGCGGCTGCTACGCAATCGCGTGCTCGGACCGCTCTTTGCGGGCGTCGGCTCGCGGGCCGTGTTCGGCCTGCAAATGCGGCGGATTTTCGGGAGGATCGACGCTGTTCCCAGCGAAGAGCTCGACGCGATGTGGGAGCTGTTGTGCGTCGCGGACGGGCGAAGGCGGCTCCCGGCGATCATTCGGTACATCGACGAGCGCTACGAGAAGGCTTCGGAGTGGCTTCCGCCGCTCTCGCGATTGGACCTGCCGAGCTTGATTTTGTGGGGCGAGCGCGACCCGGTGTCGGTCGTCGGGATCGCCGAGCGCCTCGCGCGCGAGATCCCAGGAGCGCAGCTCGTGCGCATGGACCGCGTGGGTCACTATCCAATGGTCGAAGACCCCGCTCGATTCTCCGCGGCGCTCTTGGGGTTCTGGCATCGGATCGACGGTGTGCGATGAGAGCTGCGTCGCTCGCGCTTCTCGCGCTCGTCGCCTCGGGCTGCGCGTCGACGACCAGCCCGTCGCGCCAGACATCGTCCGCGCCGCGACCGCACGCGTCCTCGGCCCCAGCGCCGCAGGGCGAGCGAGTGACGCTCTCGACGTTGGTCTCGCATGTTCGTTCGATTCGTCGAGACGATCCGCGACGGGCTGACTTGTTCGCGCGCGTTGCGGAGAACGCGATCGCCCTCGCGATGGACGAGCGGCCCGCGATCGACTTCGCCGGCAGGACGCCATGGCGACCGGCGCCCGCGTCGCCCGTTGGGGACGAGGCGATCGAGCCGGGCCCAGAGTTCGCGCCGCCAGAGCGGGATTCAGCAGCGGTCGCGCAGCTCGACGCAGAGCAGCGAGAATCATTGGCTCAGTTCGATCGATCGATGATGTTCGCCGTCGTCGTGCTCCAGCGCAGGATCGCCGAGCATCCGAGCGCGCCGCGGACGGACGAGGCGATCTTTGCGTTGGCGCATGCGCTCGAACTCTGGCGGCGCGCCGACGAGACGCGGCGGGCGTACATGGAGCTGATCCGTCGGTTTCCCGCGAGTCCTCGCGCGGCCAACGGGTGGGTCTATTTCGGCGACGACTATTTCGATCGCGCGGATATGCCCAACGCGCGTCGATGTTACGAGCGCGCGTTGACGTTCGAGCGCGTTGACGTCGGGTCGTACGCGGCGTTTCGGCTCGGTTGGGTGTGCGCCAACGAGGCTCGATACGCAGACGCCGTCGAAGCGTTTTCGCGGGCCGTCGCGCTCGCTCGCGGGTCAGGTTCGGCGAACGCCGCCGCGGTCCTGCGCTCTGCGCAGCGCGACGCGCTGATGCCCATCTCGCGCGTGTCGAGCTCGCCGCAGTCGATCCTCACCGCGATCGAAGCGATGACCGAAGGAAACGCGTCCGAGACCGCTGCGCTGCTCGAGCGAATGCTGAACATGCTCTCCGAGTCCGCCGAACACGAGGCGGCCCTCGCGCTCTTCGAGCACGTGTCCGCGGCGCATCGCGAGTGGGGCTGCGCCAACCGCGCGCTCGCCGAGACTCTCGGCGTTCGGAGCCCTCCGCTCGCGTCGCGCGTGCAGCGATCGGTCGCGTCGCTCGCCTGCCAGCCATAACCGCTGGCGATCCGACGAGCGCGGCGGTCGTCGTCGCGAAAGACGAACGCTACTTCTTCTGAGGGAGCGCGGCTTTGCGCAGGGGCGCGGCCGGGTGAAACGTCCACTTCGGGTAATCGCGCTCTGCGGAGTTGAGCTCCCACTCGCTCTTGAACAGCGCGACGGGCGCGCCGTCCTGGTCGTAGACGCAGGTGCCGTATCGCGCGCGGTCGAGCGCCTCGGGCGATGCGTCTTCGCCGGTCACCCACCGAGCGTGAGTGAAGGGAAGGGAGTCGAGCTCGACGGGGGCGCCGTACTCGTTCTCCATGCGGTACTTGAGCACCTCGAACTGCAGCGCGCCGACGACGCCGAGGATGGGGTCCTTCTCGTTGCCCTTGATCGTGAAGGCTTGGACGGTTCCTTCTTCGACGAGCTGATCGAGGCCGGCGATGAACTGCTTGCGCTTCATCGGGTCTTTGACTCGCAGCCGCGCGAAGTGCTCCGGTGAAAATCGCGGAACGCCCTCGAACAAGCGCGAGCTTCCTTGCGTGAGCGTGTCGCCGATGCGCAGGTTGCCCGGGTCGAAGACGCCGAGAATATCCCCGGGAAAAGCCTCTTCGACCGCGGTTCGCTCCTGCGCCATGAACTGCTGCGGCCGCGACAGGCGCAGCTCTTTGCCGAGCCGCACGTGAAAGACCTTCATCCCGCCTTCGTATCGACCGCTGCACACGCGGAGAAACGCGATGCGATCGCGGTGCGACTTGTCCATGTTCGCTTGAATCTTGAACACGAAAGCCGTGAACTCTTTGTCGCTCGTCTCGACAAGTCCGTCGTCGGCCTTGCGCGCGCCAGGCTCCGGCGCCATCGCGATGAAATGGTGCAGAAACGGGCCAACACCGAAGTTGTTCATCGCGCTGCCGAAGAACACCGGCGAGATCGAGTCTCCGCGCTGAAACGCCTCGAGGTCGAAGGTGTCAGCGGCCATGTCGAGCAGGTCGATCTCGTCGTGCAGCTGCTTCCACAGGCGTTCGCCGACGACGTCGGGCAGGCGCGGATCGGTCATGTCGACGACGAGCTCTTCAGCGATGGAAGAGCCCTTGGCTTGCTCCTCGAAGAGGTGAACCTTCTTGGTGCGGCGGTCGTACACGCCCTTGAACTCGTCGCCCGAGCCGATGGGCCAGGTGACGGGGGTGCAGCGAATTCCCAGGAGGTTTTCGATCTCGGTCATCAGGTCGAACGGGTCTTGTCCGGGACGATCGAGCTTGTTGATGAACGTGACGATCGGCGTGTTGCGCATGCGACACACCTGAAAGAGCTTTCGCGTCTGCGTCTCGACGCCCTTGGCGGCGTCGATCAGCATGACCGCGCAGTCCGCGGCGGTGAGCGTTCGATAGGTGTCTTCGCTGAAGTCCTGGTGTCCGGGGGTGTCCAGGAGGTTGAAGCGCGTGCCCTCGTAGACAAACTGCATGACGCTCGAGGTCACGGAGATGCCGCGTTGCTTCTCGATCTCCATCCAGTCCGAGGTGGCCGCGCGGCGGGCCTTGTTGGACTTGACGGCGCCGGCGAGGTGGATCGCTCCGCCGTAGAGCAAGAGCTTCTCGGTGAGGGTGGTCTTGCCCGCGTCGGGGTGCGAGATGATGGCGAAAGTGCGCCGAGGCGCGTGAGCGAAGGATGGATCAGCCATGGTTGCGTTGCGCTCGGGTGAGCGGTTGGGCGTCGAGCCTGAGGGACTAATTGGTTGACGCGCGAGGGCTGGTGCTTATCCTCCGCCGCACGTTTCGCCAATGGGGGCGATACGGTTTCGACGTGGGTTGTGAAGGTTCAGCAGCGTGACCGCCGATGATCGTGACGGCGCAAGCAACACGATCAAACAAGAGAAGCGAACGACAACGCTCTCGCTCTCGCCGCCTAATTAGCGTGTGAGACGTCTCCCGAAGAGTCCGCCCGTACTCTTCGACGAGGCGCCAAAGAACGGGATGCCTCCCGGGGACCGCACCCCGACCTGGGAGAAAGATAAAGGAGTGATTGCCTGCGAGGGAGCCTGTCTGTCGGCGACTTCGCGGGTGAAACAAAAGACAGACTAGGTTCCGTAGACGCTGAGCTCGAACGCTTGCGGACCCGGGTTCGACTCCCGGCGCCTCCACCAGTCACAGGCAGTCAGCCCCGTGGTCGACCCAATCGATCACGGGGCTGCTTGCGTTTCTCCGCCCGCGGGACCGAGGTCGTCAGTTTCGCAGCACGCAAGAGCCGCCGCACGGCGCGTTGCAGCATCGGCCGTAAGCCGGGTTGGTCGACATCGTGCACAGCGTCGTTCCCAGTGGGCATCGACCGCACGCGCCTTCGAAGCACACCGCGAGCGGTCCCCCAGCGGAGCGGCACTCAGCCGAGCACTCCCCGCAATGCGCGGCGTCGAAGCGCGTGTCGACGCACAGACCGCCGCACACCATATTGAACGGCGTCGGAGGACAGCCCGGCGAAGCGCACGCGCCGCCGACGCAGATCTGGTCGCTTGGACAGAGGCGACGACATCCGCCGCAATTCGTGCGATCCGAGAGCGGATCGACCTCGCAGCCGTTCGCCAGCTGGCCGTCGCAGTCGATGGAGCCGGGACGACAAGGCGCCACGCACCGTCCACCGACGCAGCGGGCGGCGCTGGTTCCACTGCTCGAACACACGACCCCGCAGCCGCCGCAATTCGAAGGGTCGTTCTGCAGGTTGACGCAGCCCGTTCGACATTGGTTCGTACCTGGAGGGCATTCGGGCCCGACTTCGACTACCACGATGTCCGTCACCACAACGTCCGAAGGTGGACCGAGCTCGCTCTCGACCTTGTCCGTGGAAACGTCGATCGTCGCGGCGTCCACACGCTCGAGCTCGCGCCAGTAGCGCGGCTCGCCAACCAATCCGCAGGCGGACGATCCGAGCGACACAAGAACCACGACCGATCTGCGCATCTCGCAGGCTCCTCGAGAAAGGACGCGACAGAGGCCCGCCGCGCTGATTGATCGAGTGTGCGCCGGACCGACGTCAAGGGCGAGCGGTTGGCGTCGGTTCGAGCGATCTCACCAACGAGAAGGATGCGGAAGCGGCGTGTTGGGTGGGATCGACGCAAGTCGCGTCGAGATCCGTTCGTCGAGGTGCAGCGTTTCGGCGGTCAGGCGTTGGGCTCTGTCCGAGGTCCCTTTGAACGAGAGGCCGGGGTATGCTCTGTGCGGATGAAGCGACCAATCACGGTGCTCCTGTGCTGCGTCGTCAACGCGTGCGCGACTGGGGCGGCCTCCGCGCCGGACGCCGAGCTCGACAGCGCGGTCGTCCGCGACGCGACGACGATGGATCAGTCGAACGCATCCGACGTGATCATCGCGAGCGACGCGCCTGACGATCGGATCGCGGTCGACAGCGGCGTCGCAGAGGTCACCTGGTACGAGCACATTCGACCGATCGTTCGGTACCACTGCACGAGCTGCCATCGCGTTGGTGAAGTCGGGCCGTTCGCCCTCGATTCGTACGATACGGTCCAGCCGCGGGCGCGCTCGGTGCTCGGTGCCGTCGAGTCACGCCAGATGCCGCCGTGGATGCCGATGGCGGGCTGCTCGTCGTTTCAACACAATCGATCGCTCAGCGACGCGCAGATCGCGTTGATTCGCCGGTGGGTGACCGAGGGAACGGCGCGCGGAGACCCGGCGCGCGCAGCGATGGACCCGATGCCGATGGTTGTTCCGTTTCGGACGGACATGCGCCTCACGATGGCGGCGCCGTACGCGCCGAACTTCAACGCGTCGGCGACGATGGCCGATGACTATCGGTGCTTCGTTCTTTCCCGTTCGATGCCGCGAACGGTGTGGGTCACCGGCTACGACATCGAGCCTGGCGTGAGGGCGATGGTTCACCACGCCAACGTTCATGCGATTCCCGCTGCGAGCGCCGCGGGGCTGACCTCCGATCCGCGCGGATACTCTTGCTTCGGCGGTGCAGGATTGTCGAACTCGAGGATGGTCGGCGTGTGGGTTCCGGGCACGCCGCCGGCGAAGTACCCAGAGAACACAGGTATTCAAATCAACGCAGGCGAAGCCGTCGTCGTGCAGATGCACTACTACCGCTTCACCGCCGGCGGCGCGGCGCCTCCGCCGGACCAGAGCTCGGTCCTGCTCGAGTTGAGCCCCGTGGCGCCAGCGCGGCTCGCGCAGCTCGTGGGGCCGGGCGCAGACGCGTTTTCGGTGCCGCCGCGGACGATGGGATACGCCGTGAATGGCACATGGACAGTCCCGACGCGAGGCACCTTGTGGGGGGTGCTTCCGCACATGCACAAGATCGGTCGGCGCATCAGCGTTCGTATCGGCGACACGTGCGCGGTGGACATCCCTCAGTGGGACTTTCACTGGCAGCAAGCGTACTTCTACTCGTACAACGGCGGGATTCCTGTGGCCGCGGGCACGCGGACGTTCGTGACGTGCGAGTACGACAACACGTCGAGCGTCGCGGTGCGGCAAGGCGAGGGGTCGGACGAAGAGATGTGCGGCGCGCCCTTCTATTACACGCCGGAGTGAACCATGCGTCGACCCACGAACACGCGAGTGCGGTCTTCACGGTGGGGTTTGTTCGCGCTGGCGTCCTTGCTCGTGGCTCGCTGTGAAGATAGCTCTGTCACGCAGCGAGACGCCGCGCGGGACCGTGCGTCGAGCGTCGATGTGCGCGCGCTCACGGACGCCGCAGACGCGACGATCAGCGATGCGTCCAACGACGTGCAGACGATCGACGTCCCATCGGTGAGCGACGTCATCGTGTCGGACGTCGGCCGGGACGCAGCGACCGCAGACAGCAGCTCCTGCGCTGGGCGAGCGTTCGGCCAACGCTGCGCCGACGGGCTCGTTTGTGACGGACGCGGCGCGTGCGCGGTTCGTCGCCCCTGCGCCTTCGAGAGCGCTGGTCGTTGGCTCTACCCCGATGGCGCCGCGCGCAGGCTGCTCGAGACAGTGTTCGCGTACGGGCGGTACTACAACTTCTGGATCAACCTAAACGCAGGGGGAAACGTGACGGCCATGGTGGACCGCTGGCGAGGCGCCACCCAAGCCTGCGCGGGAGCGAGCGACTGCTCGTTCGACAGCTTCGATCTGTTTCAGGGCGCAGGAGCGATGGGATCGGTCTTGATGGAGTCGATCACGCGCCTCGGCCGCTACTACAACTACACGAGCGAGGGCGGCTATCGATTGTTGGGCTCTGGGTTGCTCGAGGACGTTCCTCGATTCTCGACGGCGTTCAACGGCCCGTGCACGGGACAGATCGAGGGGAGCTGCCGGTTCGACACGCGCTCGCTCGTCGTCAATTGGGCGACAGGGCAGACAATCCGTGAAGAGATCACCACGCGTGGCGCACGCTGGGTCTACGACGGTGCGGGACGGCCCGTCGCGTCGGTGCCTCTCGGGCAGCGGCTCGACGCGGTTGCGCGGTACGTTCCTGCGGATGGAGTCGGTCCGTGCGCAGGGCGAAGCGCGTGCCGATTCGACGCACAGTTTCACGATCCGTCGACCGGAGACGAGTTCGTGGTTGCGAACGGGCGGCTGTGGGTCTGGGCAAACGACTCCGAGAACACGCGGCGGTTCGCGCTCGGGCACGGCAACGAGCTTCACACGTTCGCGCGCTACGCGACGGGACCGTGTCGCGTCGCGCCGTAGCTGCGTGGCTGTCGGTCGCAGTACGCTCGTGGTCGTGAAGTCCCTCGCCCTTGCGTTAATCGTGTTCGCGGTTGGCTGCAGTCCTCCGATGGCCGCTGCCGACGCGGGGCAGAACCAGCCTGATCACGACGCGGCCGATGTCTCGACCGGACCGCGAAGGGACGCCGATCGCGACGAGGTCTCGCTCGACGTTTCGGCGGTCGAGGACGCAGTCGTGCCCGCGGATGTGCGCGATGCGTCGGCGGTCGACGCGCTGGTCTCGGACGCGACGGGCGGTTGTTCGATGCGCTCGTTGCGCTTTCGAGGAAGCGGCGTCGGCGACATCGATCGCGTCAAGATCCGCGTCGACGACCCGAGCAACACGCGACCGGGTCCGCCCGCGGACGTCGGCGCAGAGGACTTCACGATCGAGTGGTGGCTTCGCGCAACCAGCGCAGCCAACGGCGCGGGCGCCGTTCGATGCGGCGACAACATCGACTGGATTCGCGGCAACATCGTGATCGATCGCGATCGCTTCTCGCAGGATCGAAAGTTTGGCGTGTCGATCGCAGCGGGACGCGTCGTGTTCGGCGTGAGCGGTGACCGTACCGGCGACAGGACGTTGTGCGGGACGCGCTCGGTGCTCGACGATCGGTGGCATCACGTCGCAGTGCAGCGACGCCGATCGGACGGGTTCTTGTGGTTGTTCGTGGACGGTCAGCTCGAGGCGCAGGGCGACGGTCCCGACGGCGACGTTTCCTACCCAGACAACGGCGTGCCGGGAAACCACTGCGGCGGGCCATGCACCAACAGCGATCCCTTCTTGGTGGTCGCGGCAGAGAAGCACGACGCGGGGCGGGAGTATCCGTCGTTCAACGGATGGATCGACGAGCTTCGGCTCTCGCGCGTGTTGCGCTATCGAGCGGCGTTTCCCGTTCCGATCGCGCCGTTCGCGGTCGATGCGGAGACGGCCGCGCTCTACCACTTCGACGAGGGGTCGGGTGACGACGTCGTCGACAGCGCGGCCAATGCGAGCCCAGGGGTTCGGCGTTACGGCGGAACGCCTCCTGGACCGGATTGGTCGATGGAGACGCCGTTCGTGTGCCGATAGGCGCGCGTTCGAGCGAGCGGACGACTCGCAAGCGGGATGGGTGATGGGCGGTCGCACCCTCGAGCGGCGAGAAGAGACACCCACAGGTGGGACGATGCTCTACACAGTGGGATGAATTGCTGCCGCGTTCCGAGTCGGCATGGGCAGGGTCGGGGGCGCGCCGGCGCATCCAGCCCAGGGAATCGTGCGGTGGCGTCTCGGTGTTGCCGAGCGCGGCACGAAGGCATGTAGGTTGCTAGATGCACAAACGTGGTCGTGTAGGCCTCGCTCGACCGCAGGAGAGAAACACGTGATGTCCCATCCTCGTTCGTTTCGTGTCGGTCCCGCGGTCTTGCTCGCGACGTTCTGGCTCTGCGCGTGCGGTGACGAGCTCGGCGTGACGCCGGACGGCTCTCGTCCGCGCGCGGATGCAGGAATCGACGTGTCCTCTCGGGTCGACGCGAGCGTCGACGACGTTGCGGACAGCGGCGTCGAGCTCTCGACTGACGCGGGCGCTGACGTCGCATCGGACCGCATCTGCGGCGGCGCCAGCCTCGCGGTCACTGGCAGAGCGCCAGACGTCGTCATTCTCTTCGATCGCTCTTGCTCGATGAGCCGTCGATGGGACGCTCGTGGCTCGGTCGTACCAGCGACCGCGGCGAATTTCGCCTCCGGTCCCGAGGACCCAAACGGGCGCTGGTATGTGGCCCGCGAAGCAGTGCGAGCGCTGGTGCGGCGTTACCCGAGGGACATTGCCCATAGGCGCCGAAAACTCCACGACACAAACAGCGACTTGGAGTTGCAAATCGAGCGACGAAACGACGGTTGACATCGAGCCGCGCGGCGGCCCCCA
>LNEO01000178.1 GCA_001465015.1 Deltaproteobacteria bacterium Ga0077539
TGATGACCGAACGACGAGCATCGATGCGTCCGACCCGAGAGACTCCAGGGAAGACACATCGGACGCGGGCTCTCCAGACTCGTTCGACGCCCTCGATGCGGAGGATTCTTCGAACGACAGCGACGCGCTCGCCGACGTCTCTCCCGAGAGCTCACCCGACGCGATACACCCCTGCGTGGCGGACGGAGGCGTCCTCTGCGGCACCCAGTGCAACACCGCCACCACGGGAACCGCCGAAGCGTGCGGAAGCGCTTGCACCCGTTGCCCCACGGATCCCAACGGCAGCGCGTCGTGCACGATGGGCGCGTGCGCGCTCGTTGCAATCCCACATACGAGCTCGTCGCGGGGCGGTGTCTGCCCGACCCTCCGCGCCCGATCGAGCCGCTGTCGACGTGGACGTACAACAGCGTCGAGCCCACGTTCGTCATCGCGACGCGCCCCGACTTCGTGCGCTACGAGCATCGCTTGTGCACCGACCGCCTGTGCACGTTCGGGCGCGGTTCGTGGTTCACGACCGATGCGATGTCTCGCATTCCGATCCCTATCGCACCGAACATCGTCCACTACTGGCGCGTGACGGGCATCATGAGCGATGGCACCGAGCGAGCGGCGACGCCGGTTCCGTTTCGGATCACGCGCCGCACGACTCGCGGCTACGACACGCCGTTCTTCGACTTCGACGGTGATGCGTACGCAGACGTGCTTTCGTCGACGCCGCTTACCGGGAGTGCGCCGACCGTGTTCTATGGAGGATCGGGGTTCATCAACGAAGCGCGCCGCCTCCCGCTCGCGCCGTCCCCGCGCGAAGAGGGTCTCGGGCACGCGCAGGTTCAGCCGATCGGGGACTTCAACGGGGACGGCTTCTCCGACGTGCTCGCCGCCGTGACCTATCAGCGCATGCGCATCGCCTTTGGTGGGCCGAGCAGAACAACAGCAAGGTGGTCGACGTCTTCCTGGTCCGTGGACCCGTGGAACGAGTGGTTCGTGCCCGTCGAACTCACCGAGCTTCGGGACCTGCGTCGCGCCGTGGCCAACCTCGGCGACGTCAACAGCGACGGGTTCAGCGACTTCGCTTCGCTCACCTTCGCACCGGGCCTGCTGCCGACGACATGGCTCCGCTTGTTTCTCGGCAACTCGCGGGAAGAGCTCGTTGCGACCACGACCGTCACGATCAGCTATCTCCGCCAGATCGTTCGCTCGTCGCAGTGTCCAACGAGCGGCGGACGACGATCGCGCGTCGTGCTCGCACAAACCGGAAACACGGAGAACCCGCCCTATCGACTCGTCGCGTTCGAGTTCACGGGCACGACCATTCGCCAGCTCGCGGACACCCCGTCGCTGTCGATGGTGGGGCCGACGCTCGAAGACATCGGCGACGTCGATGGAGACGGTCAGCCCGAGACGCTCATCCGCGCCCGTGCGCACCAACCGCGCGCGATCATCGCGCGCGTTGTCTGCGATCCAGCGGGCGCGCATCGAATCACCCTGACGGACTTCACGCTGCCCTCGGCGTTTGTTGCCGCCGCGCGCTCGACGGACCTCGACGGAGACGGAACGCACGAGCTCATCCTCAGCCGGCTGCCCTCCGCTGCGGAGCCGGACTACCTCCGCGTCTATCGCAACCCCACGCTCACGGCGCTCGGTGCTCCCACGGTCGCGTTGCGGATGCCCACGACGTTCACGTACTCGGCGGAAGGGATCAGGGACAATACCTACTTTACATGGTGGCGAATGGAGTTCGGGTCGCCGGGGGACATCGACAACGACGGAGCGGACGATCTCCCCGTAGACGTGCAGTCCCCCACCGACGGCAGGCCGCCCTTCGAAATACCCCAATCCGATATCCGTGTGTTCGGCGGCGACCGCGATCCGACCATGTGGCTGCGGCGAGAGGTATCTACGGCGTCCTGGATGCTCCGCCCCTTCGGCTTGTTGCTCCTCTAGCTCCCGACGCTCGGCATCCACCCGCGTTTTCGCTGAACCGCATTCGTGGAGCGCTCACTTCGCCCGTGGAGCGCTCCGCACACGCCGTGGACCGCCCCCGCCGCTCGTGGAGCGCTCACTCGTTCCGTGGTCCCGCTCGCGCGCTCCGTGGAACACTACGCCCTCGTCCCCCGTTGCCCGATCACGTCGCTGGCGGTGGTCCTCCGCCACCCCCGCCGCCACCTGGCCCTTTGCCACCGCTCGACCCGAGCATGTCCGCGAAGAGCTCCGCCACCTTGGGCTCGTCGCGAAACGCATAGCGTCCGCACTTTCGAATCTCGCGCTCGGCGTCGAGCAAAGTGAAGGGGTGCATCTACTCCCATACGACAGCCGGGGCGCGGCAGCGAGCGAAGACAGCCGGGGCGCGGCAGCGAGCTGCCGCGCATCGTGCCTCGCAGACCCGATGGGCGAATGGGCTCGAGCTAGCTCAGCAGGCGTTCTCGCTGCCGCTCGAACTGAGCAGGGAACCGGATTTGGGCGCGACAGCCCTGGTATTCGTGAGGGAACAACGCGTACGCTCGCTCGCCTCACGGCCAGAGGTCGAGCCCTCATC
>LNEO01000179.1 GCA_001465015.1 Deltaproteobacteria bacterium Ga0077539
GCGGCAGCGCGGGTGGGGGCTTCAGCACTGCGCCCACTGTCGTTCTGCTCATTGGGCGCGCGGCAGCGCGGGTGGGGGCTTCAGCACTGCGCCTACCGTCGTTCTGCCCATTGGGCGCGCGGCAGCGCGGGTGGGGGCCGCTGCGCAGCCCTGCGCCGATCGCGTTCTCCCTGGATTCTCCCTCACTCAACTTGGGTAACGATGAGCGCTCGCCTCCAGGCCGTGTGCGGAGCGCGTTCTTCGACGCGCTGCTCGTCGCGTTCTGCCTCGCCATTCCGACATATTTCGTCGGGGCGTTGCGCATCGCGTGGGCACCGCCCTCACGGGGGCGGCCACGCGATGCCGAGCAGCCTCGCTGCGTTGCCTCCGTACACCTTGGCGAGCACGTCGCGAGGCAGCGAGATCGGGTGGATGTTCCACCGTCCCTGGATGGGCGTGGGATTCTCGCACTCGGCGTCGTCGCCCTCGTAGTAGCGAAACGTCGCAGAAAAATAGCGGTCGACGTCGCGCTGCGTCGTCCGCTCGTTGCCGTGCGATCCGAGCATCCATTCGCCCATGTCCTCGCCGAGGCCGAGGTCCGTGCCGAAGACGATGCGATCCTGCCAGCGCGTAAAAAACGTCCTCATCCTCGCAGAAGCGTGGCGACCGAACTCGGGAACTCGCGCGCTGGTATCGATGTGATATCGCGGCGCGCGCTCGAGCAGCCTCGCGACGCGGTCGGGCTCCTCCGCGGCGTTTCCGAAGTGCGCGCCGATAAACACCAGCCGTCGATGCCTGAGCACTCTGCGCTCGAACTCGCCGAGGATCTCGTCGAACGACGGCCACTCGGGGCCGTGAAAGCTCCAGGACGGATGCGCTTGCAGCTCCTCCCAGCGCTCGTTCTGCGGGTTGGCAGGCTGAAAAAACGCCTTCGGATCGCCGGTGTGAATCAACACCATCATGCCGAGGCGCTCGGCGGCGGCGAAGATCGGGTCGAGCCTGGGCGCGTCGACGCGGAGCCTCGATCCGTCCAGGTCGCGCGCTCCGAGCCCGAGCACCTTGGGGATCTTGAGCCCGCGGACGCCGAGCGCGCGGCATCGCTCGAGGATCCGCACCGACTCGGAAACAAACTGCGGGTGCGCCGTCGCGCGCCAGGGCAGCGTGCAAAACGGCAGGATTCTCCCGCGCGATTCGCGCTGCTGCGCGAGCGCCTCCTCGAGCCCCGCGCCCTCGAACCCCGCCGAGAGGTTGACCGCCGTATGGATCCCGCGCGCGTCGAACAACGCGAGCACCGTCCGCGTCGCCGTCGGATCCACGTGCGTGTGGATGTCCAGCACGGGCAATGCAGCGCGCGAATACGCCCCGGATGAAGCGGCCGCCGCGACGTCGGGCGGCGCAGTGACGTCGGGCGCGGCGCCCATGGCTCGGCGGTCATCCACGCCCGAGTCCTGCGGGCGTGATCGAACGGTGTCAGCGGGCCTCGCGCGCGGCTCCGGCGCGCGCGTCGGGCAGGCGAGCGGGGCAGCCGCGAGGAGCCCAGCGAGCGCCGCCGGGAGCGCCGCGCCGATTCGCTTCGAAATGAGCCTTGAATTCCAGAGCTTTCCGTTGACGGGCATGCGGGGTCCGTTCAGACTTCTCTTCAGCGTGCGACCGGGAGCGTCGACGTTCCCCGTCGCAGAGGAGGTTCAGGCGCGGCCATGGCGAAGGCGATGACCAAATCCAAGCTCGTCGAGACGATCGCCGAGCGTACGAAGATCACGAAGTCGCGCGCCGAGGAGGTGGTGAACACGATCTTCGACACCATGTCCGATGCGTTGAAGCGCGGCGAAGGGATCGAGATTCGGGGGTTCGGGTCTTTCACGATCCGGTCCTACGAGGGGTACACCGGACGCAACCCGAAGACGAACACTCCCGTCGAGGTGAAGCCGAAGAAGCTCCCGTTCTTCAAGGTCGGAAAGGACCTGAAGGACCTCGTCTCGTCCAAGGCACACATCCCGCTGCCCGACGACGATGACGATGACGACGACAAGAGCGACGACGACGACGATGACGACGAGCTCTGAGCGCGGCGAAGCAGGCCTGCTGCGCGCACCGTTGTTGTCCTATCGGCCACCGGACCGCGCGTAGCGCGGTCACATTTGACGCCGTCCCGAATGGGCGGGCACCTTCGCGATGCATGCTGACGTTTTCGCTTCGTTCTGTGACGAAGGACCGAAGGTGCGCGCGCTGCGGAGCGTCGATCGACGACGAGCTCGCATTTACAGCGAACGAGCACCCGTACGCCGTCGTTCACTTGCGCTGCGGTGTCGAGCTCAACCCCGAGCTGGCGCTCTTCATCTTCGTCAACCAGCGGCCCGTCGCGCGAGACGTCGAAGCGCTGCGCGCGCGGGCCCAGCACCTCGTCCTCGCGCGCGACGCGAAGCGAAGCGCGCCGGGCGCGCCGGAGACGTTCGAGCAGATCCGCGATCCGAAGGGCCGTCCGCGGGTTCGCGTCCTCGCCTACGAGTCGGGCCCGACCGCAAAGCAGCAACACACGTACGTCTGGCTCCATCAGCTCTGGTCGATCCACCATTTCTGGTCCCCGCTCCGCGAGTACGCCGTCGTACGGGCTCGATTCGAGAGAGAGACGCGGCGGGATCCCACGCAGCCGATCGCCGCCGCGATTTACTACCAGTGCGCCGGGGCGAAGGTCAGCTCGTTCAAGGGAAAGCTGGCCGAATGGCGCGCGCTCGGCCTCGCCTCGCCGGTGATCGTGGTCTCTGGATCGCTGGGGCGCGACGCCGCCGTCCGCGATCAGACCGTCGCCGAGGTCCGCGTGTTGTTCGCGAAGTATGGCTTCGATCCCGACGACGCTCCGGTCGTGACCGTGCTCGAGAGCGACGACGCGACGCGAGAGGCGATGGGGCTCGCGCTCGATGAACAGGCAGACAAGTTCGCGATGATCCCGGACCACCGCAAGACACAGCGGCTGTTCGCTTCGGTCGCAGAGCTGTTCGACGATGCGCGAGACGACGCGCTGGCGCAGCCGATGATCAGCGCGCTCGAGCGCTATCGAGCCGCCTCTCCCGAGCAGCGGGCCGCGCTCGTCGAGCGGATGATCGCGTTTGCGCGGCGGTCTCCGATCGAAGCGGCTCCGCTGCTCCGCGGCGTCGAGCGCTACAAGGTCGCTCTCGATCGAGCGTCGCTCGCGGCGCTGATCGAGGGAATCCTCTCGCATCCCGAGGAGGTGCCCGCGCAGACCTCGGGGTGGCTGGCGCATTGGCAAGCGAGCGGACATCCCGGCGGCGAGCTCTCGAAGCTCGTTCGAGACGCGGTGGATCGAGGTCCGAAGAAGAAGGCATCGAAGCTGCTCGAGATCGCTCGGCGCCGAGAGATCGCAGTGATCGCGCCCGCGGAGCCGCGCAGCGTCGATCGCGATCCGACGTGAGGCATCGCCGTCGGTCTCGAGTCGCATCGGACGATGAACGGCGATGCGCGTCGAGCTCGCATGGCCCGCGGTCGAGCCAGACGTGTCATGGCCGTTCGTCGAGCGTGCGTTGTTCGCAGCCTGGTTGACCGACGTGCCAACGCAGTTGCCGTCACGCTGCGTTCTGCTCGTGAGCGTGCGCGTGCGAGCGCGCGGGAAGGCCGCATGGATCGACGTCAGCCGCGGCGCGGCAGCGAGCGACAGCGTCGCGGCAGCTCGCTCTCATCATTCATCACTTGCCTCGAATGCGCTGGATTTTCAGCGGCGAGGCAGCGGACCCAATGAAAAGATGGGTGGCACGCACGGGGTTAACAAA
>LNEO01000180.1 GCA_001465015.1 Deltaproteobacteria bacterium Ga0077539
GGGGGCCGCCGCGCGGCTCGATGTCAACCGTCGTTTCGTCGCTCGATTTGCAACTCCAAGTCGCTGTTTGTGTCGTGGAGTTTTCGGCGCCTATGGGGTTCGGGGGGGATGGGGGGGATGGTCCGATGGCCGGCATCGCGCGACGCAGCGCGACCACGCGTGGTGGGGCGGCGAGCCCTTGTGGACGCCTGGATCGCGTGGTCCGTGAGCGGGTCGTCTCGTGGTAGACCCGGCGCCATGGTGACCCGATGACCGCGGGATGGAACTTCGAGCGGCGCCGCGACACCTGCGCCAGGTTCCTGATCGGGGTGGCGCTGCTGGCGAAGGGCCGCGCGGAGTTCGACACCAGCCTCGAGGCGGTGCGCAGCGTGATGCGCCTGCCGCCCGAGGACGCCCTCTTCGCCGCGCGGCGGCTCGGCGCCGACGGGATGATCGCGTTCGAGCCCAACGGCGCGGTGCGCTCCAACGCCCGCGGCCTCGAGCGCGCCGAGGTGCTCCTGGCGAACGCCCGAGCGAGCGCGCTCGACCACGCCGCGGTCGCCCGGACGCTGGCGGAGGAGGGCATCGCCCTGGACGTGCTGCGGGCCGCGATCCGCGCGGACGGCGGCTGGCTGCCGTGCGGCGCGCCGGCTTCGGACGCGGACGGCGCCTACCGCCTGTCGCTCGCGGGCGACGCGATCGTCCTGGAGCGGCGGCGCGACGACGGGACATACGAGCCCGCGCCACGCGCCCTTCCGGCGTAGGTTGCGTCCCTGTGCGACGCGACGATCTTTCTGCTCGTGAACTACTCCGTGATGCCGGCGTGGGCGTGGCGTACGCGGTGCTGCGCTTCGGCGATCGCCCGGGGCCGCAGGGCGCGCACTTCTCTTCGCTCGCGGGCGTCTAGCGCCGCGCTCTCGCTACCCCGGCGTTCCGCAGAACACCGCGCGGATCGCTGTCGCGTTGTTGCCCGAGAGGCACTCGTCGACCGGCATCGGCCCTGGATTGACCGAGATGTACACGTCGATCGACCGCGGCGGAAACATCGCTTCGCACGAGACCTCCTGGCACATGCCAGGCGCGATCGACGGTCCCACCGTCCCCGTGCACAGCTCGGCGCCCATCGCGTCGCCCACGCGAAAGCTCGCGCGAACGCCGGCCGGCGCAGGGAGCGTCCCGCGATTGCACACCCGCGCGCGGAGCGTCCCTCGCTCACCGACGCACATCAAAACAAGCGGGCCCGGGTCCGCGGTCACCGTCAAGTCGGCGAGCCCGAGCGCCGCGAGCGAGCCCTGCACGTTCTGGCGAAAGTTGTTGAGCCCCATCGTCGTCCAGTTGCGACGCACCATGCTCGTGCGCGGGACGCGGCCGTCGTCGTCGATGTGGGTGACGTGATAGGCGTGCTGGTTCCAGATCGGGCGCGACGACGCCCAGCGGTCCATCTCGTCGCGAAGCACCACCACGCCGCGCTCGCGCGCGAAGGTCGCTCGCGCAAAGAGCGGGTCGGTCGCCGCGCAGCCGAGCGTGCCCGCGTAGTCGTTGGTGGTCGAGACGATTTCGCTGCGAAAATCCCCGTCGACGTCGGCGATCACGGGGTTCTCGTAGGCGGTGCCCGACGAGCGCGCCGACGAGTACACGACGCGCCCCGTGCGCCCTTCGTACACGCGCAGATAGCACTCGTCGGCGTAGACAGCCTCCGCGCGACCGTCCGCGTCGAAGTCGAAGACGCTCGAGCCTGTGACGTTGGAGCTGCTGTCTTGCGACGGCTGGTTCCAGAGAATCCCGTCAGTGCGGGTCATGCCGTTGCACCTCATGGGATCGCCGCCCATCACGCAGTCGAGGTCGTAGACGACGTAGCGGGTTCCGCCGGCCGTCGCGAACTCTGCCCGTCCGTCGCCGTCGAAGTCTGCGATCGTGGGTGGGCCGCCGACGCCGCCGCCAGGGATCGAAACCGGGCCGAAGACCACCCGACCTTCGAGGGTCTGTACGCGGACCGTGCCCGACGACACGACCACCACTTCGGGGCCGTCGAGGCCATCGACGTTCACGAGGGGATAGTTGCCGAGGTTTCCGATGGCGACCTGGCCTTGCGCGAGGGCGGTGCCTGCGAAGTACGTCTCGGGGACCCAGCGGCGGGTCATCGCGTTCCACTCGAGGATGCGGTTGCCCGAGACGAGCTCCATCTTGTCGTCGCCATCGACGTCGGCAACAACCGGGATGAGTCCGTTCGAGTACGCAGGCGCGCCGAGCGAGCCATCGAGGATGCATCCGTCGCCGCCGTACACGACCGCGCCGTGGATGATCTCGGGTCGGCCGTCGTCGTCGAGGTCGTGGATCGACGGGCCGCCCCAGTTGGCGGGGCCCGTCGCATCGGGCGTGCGCGCTCCGCCCATCGCGCACGTGCCCGAGCGCCACCACCGCGCAAATCGCCGCGTCATCGGGTCCCACTTGAACGCGAGCAGACCGCCGCCGTGCGCGACGGCGACGATCTCGGGACGACCGTCGCCATCGAGATCGGCCGCCGCGGGCGAAGCCGTCGACGTGACGAGCTCGTTGGACGCAGAGAAGCTCTGCTGCTGCGTGCAGTCGCGGCCAGAAATGATCCGAAGCACTCCCGGGTTGGTGTACGTGCCCGTCGACGGAGGAAAGCTCGCGAAGACGATGGACGGCTGCCTCGTCCCGAGGTCGTCATCGAGGTCGAGGTCCACGACCACGGGCGTGCTCATGGCTTGATTATGTGTGGGGTACATGTCCCCCATCGGCGGTCCGCTCCAGCGGCATTGCACCGAGGGCCTGAGCGCGTCGATCGAGACCGTGCGCCGACACATCGCGTTCGTCGTTCGATCCGATGGAACGCCGTACGGAACGCACACCCCTTCGCGGCAGTAGCTGTCGGACTGACACTCGTTGTCCAGCGCGCACAAGCCCAGATCCCGCACGCACCGGTCGAGAATGCATCGCTGCCCCATCGCGCAACAGCTCGCCGAGCACTGTCTCGGCGCGGGACAGGCGTCGGCGACCGCGCCGTCTGGCGCGCCATCCACAACGGTGCTCGCTTCCGACGGAGCCGTGTCCATCGTCGAGGCGTCCTCGAGCGAGCCGTCCATCCCTCCGTCGGCGCTGCGGCTGACGCATCGCCCCGAGGCGCAGCGCTGCGAGGAGGCGCACTGCTCGTCCGTGGTGCAGCTTCCGGCTGGAGGCGGCTCGCCCGCGCACGCGGCCAGAGCGAGAGAAGCAACGACGAGGCTCGGGGCAAACCGCATGTCACGCAGCGTAGCAACGACCCCGGCGGTTCGAACGCCGTTCTTTGTCGCGCCGCCCGAAACCGGACGCCGCACTGCCACCGCTTCGACGCACCGCGACGCGCGGTCGTGCTTGTCGTAGGACCCCCCGCGGAGGTATTGGACTGACACGTCAGTTCAGCGCCTTGCCGCACTCAAGCTGCGACCTCGCAGCGCGCTCCCTCGTTTGCCTACCGCCAGCGTTTTTCCCATGCCCGCCAGCTACTTCGACGTAGACGGAACGCTCATCCGCACGAACCTCCTGCATCCGACGGCGTTCTACCTGCTCAATCAGGGCTCGCCGACCAAGGCCCTGGCGCGCATCGCGAAGGCCGCGTTCAGCGCGCCTGCGCTCGCGCTGAGCGAATGGCGCGATCGGCGAGCCTTCAACGAGTCGCTCTACGCGCTCTACGAGGGGATGACCGAGGACAGGCTCTTTGTGCTCGCGGACGAGGCGTACGAAAAGGTCCTCGAGCCGGCGATTTATCCCGGCGCGAGGGACCTGGTCGCCTCGTGCAAGAACCAGGGTCACAGGGTCGTGTTCGTCTCGGGCTCGCTGGACTTTCTGGTCAAGCGCCTCGCCAACGAGCTCGGCGCGGACGACATCATCGCCAACCGACTCGAATTTCGCTCGCGAAAAGCCACGGGAAAGCTGCTTCCTCCCGTCGTCGCGGGCCCCGCCAAGGCCAAGATCATCCGCGACCACGCGCGGTCGCACGGCCTTCAGCTCGATGATTGCTTCGCCTACTCCGACAGCCTCTCGGACGTCCCGATGCTCTCGGTCGTAGGCCACCCCGCGGTGGTCCATCCGGACGCTGCGCTCGAACGACTCGCACGCGCCAACCAGTGGCCCGTGCTTCGACTGGACGGATTGTCGTGAATCATCCCTGCGTCATCACACTGGACAAAAAGAGCGCTCCCCGCACGCTGTTCGCTGGCGACAAGCTCATCAAGGTCGACCTGCCCGCGGGCACGAGGGTGATCTACCCCAAGCCTCCCCTCGCGGGCCTCAAGGATCCAGACGCGGCGATTCGCTACGCGATCAACCACCCGTACGGCTCGCCGCCGCTCTACGCGAAGCTCAAGCCGGGCATGAAGGTCACGATCGCGGTGGACGACATCTCCGTGTGTCTTCCGCCGATGAAGCGCCCCGACGTGCGGCAGCGCGTGCTCGAAATCGTGCTCGAGCAGCTGCGCGATCACGGCGTCGACGACGTGCACATCATCATCGCGACGAGCTTTCACCGTCGCATGCGCGAGTGGGAGCTTCGCTTCATGCTCGGCGACAAGATCGTCGACGCGTACTGGCCGAAGAAGCTCTACAACCACGACGCTGAAGACCCGGCGGGGATGAAGTACGTCGGCACGACGGAGCTCGGCGAGCCCGTGGTGCTCAACCGTCGCGCGGTCGAGAGCGACCTGGTCATCTACGTCAACCTCAACCTCGTCCCGATGGACGGCGGGCACAAATCCGTCACCGTGGGCCTGTGCGGCTACGACAGCCTCAAGCCGCACCACAACCCGCGCGTGATGCGCAAGTGCCACTCGTACATGGACCCGCCCAAGTCCGAGCTCAACACCGTCGTCGAGCGGATGGGAAAGGTCACCGACGCGGCGATCGACGTCTTCACGATCGAGACGACGATCAACAATCGCATGTTCGACAAGCCGCTCGGCTTCCTCTCGAAGAAAGAGGAGGACTACACGATGGCCGAGCGGGCGGCGCTCGACGCGATGATCTACACGCTCGACCGCACGCCGTCGCACTTGCGACAGGAGATCTTTCAGCGCGTTCCTGCGCCGTACGAGCTCACGGGAGTGTGGGCCGGCAAGACCGAGGCAGTGCACCCGCACACGCTGAAGAAGTGCTTCGAGCAGTACAGCGTTCCCGCGACGGGTCAGGCGGACATCGTCGTCGCGGGGGTCCCGTACATCTCGCCGTACAACATCAACGCGTACCTCAACCCGCTGCTCGTGCAGGTGATGATCGAGGGGTATCTGCACAACCTCTACCGCGGCTCGCCCGTGGTCAAGAAGGGCGGCACGGTGATCGCCTTTCACCCGTGCAGCGATCGATTCGACCCCGATCAGCACGCGCCGTACATCGAGTTCGTCCATCGGGTGTTGCCCGAGACGCGCGACGCGATGGTGATGCACAAGAAGTACGAAGAAGAGTTCAGCAAGAACCCGTCGTACATCGAGCTGTACCGCAAGGGTCACGCCTACCACCCCGTGCACCCCTTCTACATGTGGTACTGGGGCGAGGCCGGACGGCAGCACCGAGGGCGCGTGATCCTCGTCGGCACTGACAACGAATACGTGCCCAAGCTCCTCGGGTACGAGACCGCCAAGACCTTCGCGGACGCGCTCGAGATGGCCAAGGACACGCACGGCCGCAGCCCGTCGATCACGTGCATGCACGTCCCGCCGATCGGGATGGTGGACATGACTCCGGCGGGCTCGAGCGGCGCGAGCACGAGCAACAACGCCGCGCTCGCCGCGCACGGAGGCGAGGCGTGAGCGAGCTCACTCGGACCGACGGAGACTCGATGGAGGTCACCGCGCGCCCGGTGCTCGACGTCGGCAACGCGCTCGACGGCGCGAGGCTCATCGTCGTCGGCGGGACAGGCTTTCTCGGAAAGGTGTGGGTCGCGCAGACCCTCCACTGCTACCCCAACATCGGAAAGCTCTTTCTCGTCGTCCGCGCCAAAAAGGGCATGGACGCCGACACGAGGCTCTGGCGCGAGATCGTCACGGCCGGTCCGTTCGACGCCCTCCGCGCAGAGCTGCCTGGCACCGCGTTCGAAGAGTTTATTCGCGAGAAGATCGAGGCGGTCGACGCGGACGTGGGCCGCTTCAACTGCGGGCTCTCGGACGAGTGGATCGCCGCGCGCGCGGGCACGGTGGACGCGCTCGTCAACGTCGCGGGCGTCGTGGATTTCAACCCGCCGCTCGACGAAGCGGTGCTCGCCAACGCCCGCGGCGTGGCGCACCTCGTCGAGCTCGCCAAGGCGATCGGCAACATCCCGGTGCTGCACACGAGCACTGCGTATGTGGCCGGCTACCGGAGGGGAAAGATCCGCGAGATCGACCCGAAGGATTTTCCCTTTCCCAAGTGTGACGAGATCGACCCGTCGCGTTGGAGTCCGATGCGCGAGATCGACGAGTGCCTCGCGCTCGTCGAGGACGTCAAGCGTCGCGCCAAAGAAGCGCACAAGCAGACGGAGCTCGACGCCAAGGCCCGCGAGAACCTCGAGCGCAAGGGGGAGCCCAGCACGGGCCCCGTGTACGACGAAGAGCGCGCGAAGGTCGAGCGCCGCTGGCTCGAAGACCAGCTCGCCATCATCGGTCAAGAGCGCGCGAAGTACTGGGGATTCAGCAACGTTTACACGTACACCAAGAGCCTCGGCGAGCAGGTGCTCGCCAACTCGGGGCTGCCCTACACGCTGGTTCGTCCCACGGTCATCGAGTCGACCGTGCGCTACCCCTTTCCAGGATGGAACGAGGGCATCAACACGATGGCCCCGCTCATCTACCTGTGCATGAAGGGGCACATTCAAGTCCCGTCCAGCGAAGAGACCACGCTCGACGTGATCCCAGCGGACATGGTGACCTCGGCGATGACCGCCGCGCTCGGCGCGCTGGTGTCCGGTCGCGCGAAGCCCGTCTACCACGTGGGCTCGAGCGACACGCAGCCTTTGCCCATGACTCGGCTGATCGAGCTGGTGGGCCTCTACAAGCGCAAACACTACCAGCGCACTGGAAAGGGCAATCCCTTTCTCAACTACGTGCTGGCGCGAATCGAGCCGCAGGCCGTGAGCGTCACCGAGTTCTACAGCCACGGCGCGCCGGCGATCGCCAACGCGTCCAAGGGCCTCGCGGGGCTCTTGAACAAGGCCGCAGTGGGCCCGATCGCGAGCCTCGCCAAGGGCGCCGCCAAGGCGCTCTCTGGCTACAGCGAGATCGCGAAGAAGAACGGCGAAATCTGGGAGATGTTCGTGCCGTTCACCGCGGAGACGGCGTACGAGTTTCGCTGCGACGAGACGCGGGCCCTCTTCGCCGAGCTGTCCGAGCGCGACCGAGAACACCTGAACTACGCGCCAGAGACCCTCGACTGGCGGGTGTATCTGCACGACGTTCAGATCCCGGGTCTCGAAAAGTGGTGCTTCGGTCAGATCGACGAGAAGCTCGAGCGCAAGACCAAGGCGCTGCGCGCGTACACGTCGCTCAGGCACATGCTCGAAGAGCGGGTCCAGCGGACGCCGCACGCCAAGGCGATCGCGCGGTTCGAGCGCGACGGCGTGGCCGAGATGACCTACGCCGAGCTCGGCGCGTCCGTCGAGTCCGCCGCGGCGAGGCTCCACGCGTTGGGCGTGCGCAAGGGCGATCGAGTGGCGATCGCCGCGAAGAATCACCCCATGTGGGTGGTCGCTTATTTCGGCGTCATTCGCGTGGGGGCGGTGGTCGTCCCGATGGACGCCGGGCTCGAGGCAGAGCCTTTCACCAACGTGCTGGCCGCCTCCAAGGCGCGCGTGCTCGTGTGGGACGGCGAGTGCGCAGCGCAGCGCGAGAGCGCCGTGCGCGATCGCTGTCGAGACGTGGTGCTCGCGGACCTTCACTTGCTCAGCGAGCGAGAGGACGCGCTCGTCGCCCCAGAGGTCCCCTCGCCCGCGGCCGACGAGCTCGCGTCGGTGATCTTCACCAGCGGAACGACGGGCACGCCCCGCGGCGTCATGCTCACGCACGGAAACTTCTGCTCGCTCGTGGCCGCGCTGTCGCCGGTGTTTCCGCTGACCGAGCGGGATCGCGCGGTGAGCGTGTTGCCGCTGCATCACACGTTCGAGTTCACCTGCGGGCTCTTGTTGCCGATCTCGCGCGGAGCCTCGATCGTGTACCTCGACGAGCTCACGGGAGAGCGCCTCGGCGAGGCGATGAAGACCGTGCGCGTGACGGCGATGGTGGGCGTTCCGGCGCTGTGGCAGCTGCTCGAGCGACGGATTCTGTCGAAGGTCGCCGAGCGCGGCCCGTTCGCGAAGAGCGCGTTCGACTTCATGCTCGAGGTCAACCGCGTGCTCGGCACGTCCATCGGCGCGGACGCAGGAAAGGCCCTGTTCGGCGCGGTGCACGACGAGCTCGGCGGCTCGGTGCGCTTCTTGATTAGCGGTGGCGCGGCGCTCCCCAAGGACACAGCGAAGCTCTTCCAAGGGCTGGGGCTTCACTTGTCCGAGGGCTACGGCCTCACCGAAGCAGCCCCGGTGCTCACCGTGCAAAAGGGCGGGCCGGGAAAGCCCGTGGGCGTGGTGGGCGTCGCCGTTCCCAACGTCGAGGTGAAGATCAGCGCGCCCGACGCGAGCGGCGTGGGCGAGGTCCTGGCGCGCGGGCCCAACGTGATGGTGGGCTACAGCGACGACGCGGACGCGACGAGCAAGGCGCTCGACGAGCAGGGATGGCTGCACACCGGCGATCTGGGCAGGATCGACCGCAAGGGCAGGCTCGAGCTCGTCGGGCGCAGCAAGGACGTCGTCGTGACCGCGTCCGGCGAAAACGTGTACCCCGACGACGTCGAGCGCGCCGTCGGCGACGTGAGCGACGTCGTCGAGTGGTGCTTGTGCGGCGTGAGCGACCCCAAGGGCGGCGAGCGCCTGGCGTGCGTCGCCGTCGCCAAGCGCGAGAACGAGCCGAAGACCAACGGCAACGGCAACGGCAACGGCAACGGCGCCAACGGGACCCACGAAATCAAAGTGTCATCCCGCGGCGAAAGCGAGCCGGAGCTCTCTGCGAGCGAGCGTCACGAGCGCGCGCGCAAGGCGCTCGAGCGGGCGTTCGCGAAGCTGCCGATGAACCAGCAGCCCGCGCTGCTCTTCATCGTGGACGCTGAGCTCCCCAAGACCGCCACGCGCAAGGTCCAGCGCAACAAGGTGAAGGCCCTGGCCGAGCGGCTCGCCGAGGCGCAGCGCGCGGCCAAGCAGGGAGCGTCGAGCAACGGAAGCGCCAAGGGATCGACGGCGCACACAGCGTCCGTGGTGCGCGCGGCGATCGCGTCGATCGCGCGGCGGGACGTCTCGACGATCACGGCGACGACGCGGCTGCGAGACGAGCTCGGGTTCGACTCGCTGATGGCGCTGGAGCTGGCGACGACGCTCGAGTCCGTGCTGGGCGTGGCGAACGTCGGCGAAGAGCTCTCGAAGCTCGACACCGTGGCCGCGCTCGAAGAGGCGCTCGGCGTGAGCGCGCAAGAGTCGTCGATGGCTCGCTCGAGAACGAGCGCGATCGAAGCGGCCGAAGAAGAAGACGAGAAGCCCGAGCTGCCCGGGGCCCTGCGTGACCTGGGACGCGCGGCGGCCGCCGTGGCGCAGCGCGAGTTCTACGGGCGAGTGCTGGACGTGACCGTGTCGGGCAAGGCCTTCATCCCGCACAACCGCAGCACGTTGGTCGTGGCCAACCACTCGAGCCACCTGGACATGGGCCTGGTGAAATACGCGCTCGGCACGTACGGAAGAGACCTCGTCGCGCTCGCGGCGAAGGACTACTTCTTCGAGGGCAACCGCGTGCGAACGATGTTCGTCGAGAACTTCACGAACCTCGTCCCGCTCGATCGCAACGCGGGGATGCGGCAGACGCTGCGCGCGGTGGGCTCGCTCATCGAAGAGGGAAAGACCGTGCTGATCTTTCCCGAAGGGACGCGGAGCACCGACGGGACGCTGCGGCCTTTCAAGGGCGCGGTGGGCTACCTCGCGCTGCAGCACCGCGTGGACATCCTGCCGGTGTACGTCGGCGGGACGTTCGAGGCGCTTCCCAAGGGCGCCAAGTGGCTGCGCAAGCGCAAGGTGTCCGCGAAGATCGGCCTGCCGCTGGAGATCGAGCACCTCGAGCGGCTGTGCGAGGGGCTGGGCCCGGTGGATCGCGCCCGACGCGTCGCGCAGATCACGCAGAAGGCGGTCGAAGAGCTGAAGGCCGGACGGACGCTCGACCTGCGCACCCTCGCGTCGTGGGAGGACGAGGACGAGGCGAACAAGGTTCATCCCCTGGTGAGCCTGTTCGACGAGCTGGGGCGCAAATTCAAGCCGGGCGCGGTCAGCGACCCGGTGAGCTTCTATTTCACGCTCGGAAACGAGCCCGAAGCCAAGTGGACCGTGAGGGTCAACGCCCGCGAGTGCACCCTCAAGCAAGGAAAGCCCGACGGTGGCAGCGCCGACTGTGTCTTGAAGACCACCGCGGATATTTTCACGCGGATCGTGCGCGAGAACTACACGCCGGGCCCGAGCGAGTTCATGGCGGGGCTCATCAAGAGCAACGACGTGGCGCTGCTCGAGACCTTTCAAAAGGCGTTTGGCCTGGGGTGACGGGGCGACGCGGGGACGTTGCGTTCTTGCCACGCACGGGGTTTGCGGGGTAAACGCCACGCCAACTCATTTCTGTCCCCACCATTCAAGGAGCTCTGTGATGTCTCTCTCTCGCACGTTGGTCGCCTCTCTCTGTCTCTCGATCGCAGCCATCGGCTGTGGCAACACGATGCCCGCCGCGGACACCGGCGTGGCGACAGACAGCGGCGGCGGGGGCGACGCCAGCATGATGATGATGATGATGACCGACGGCGGCGCGGACGCTGGCGGCTCGTCGGGCACCTGCGGCGACGCGACGCGCATGTGCATGTGCGCTTGTGGGATGAACGCGATGTGCCAGCAGAACTGCCTCCGCATGAACATGGCGTGCAACCAGTGCGTCATCGGCGCGCAGATCGGCTGCTGTCCCACGGAAGCGGCCGCGGCCAACACGTGCATCATGAACGCGATGACGATGGCTTCGGACGCTGGCCCGGCCTGCGGAATGGACCAGAACTGCGCGATCATGCGTTGCATGGGCGAGTTTCAAGCGCTGATCGCGTGCGGCAACAGCCCCGCGACGCAGATGATGCCCGCGTGCCGCAACATGCTGGCGGGCTGCTTCGGCAGCTACCCGCTCATGTGCAACTGAGCCGCGCGCATACTCGAAGCGCTGGTGAGTCCGTGAGGGGGGCTGCGGATCGCTACCACAGCGCGCGAACGGCGTAGAGCCGCGTGAGCGTGTCGCCTGTGCCGAGCTGGCCGGAGTTGTTGCTTCCCCAGCAAAACACCTCGCCGTCCATCGATCGCGCGCAGGTGTGCCCCGGGCCGCTCGTGATCTGCGTGATGCGCGTGAGCGGAGCGCAGGACGTGCCGCTGCGCGAGCACACTTCGACGGGTCGCGGTCCGTACCGCATGTTCATGGCGACGTCCCGTCGTCCGAGCGTCGCGCGATTTGCGCCCGGCTGTCCCCAACACACAACGCTGTTGTCCGACTGAATCGCGCAGGCCCCGTCGGAGGTCACCGCGACTCCGCGAGCGGGTCCGGACACAGGCAGCGTGATCGCTTCCGCGGTGACGGGCGCGTCGGCGCCACCGTTTCCGAGCGGAGGCAGCAAGCCTGCAGCGACGATTCGACCGCTTCCGCACCAGACGACGCCCGAGGCGTCGATGCCGCACGTCGCGACGTGACCGACATCTCTTTGTGCAAGACCGTCGGCGATCGTCACCACCCTCGGAAACGCCAGCAACGTGAACAGCGGCGGCGCGGGCGTCCCGACGGTCATCAATGCGTAGGGCTCTAGCGCGTTTCCCCAGCAAGCGATCGTATCGTTCGAGCGCAACGCGCACACGACGGCGGCGCTGATCAGAGCGCGCTCGCTCACCGCGATCTGGCGCACCGCGCCGACCCCGATGGGATACGCGTCTGGGGAGCTCGGAACGGGTAGCGCGCGCGGACGACGCGACCACTCGTTCTCCATTCCCCAGCAAAATACGTCGCTGTTCGTCAACGCACAGGCTCCGATGGTGCTCGCGAGAAACGAGCGAATCGCGACGAGGTCGATCGCCGGCGTCGTCGCCGCCGGTGTGCTGATGTTGATCGCAGCGGGCACGCGCAGCGAGGACGTCGTCCTGGCGATCTGGAAGCGATTGTTGACGCCCCAGCACAACGGAGGAAGCCCGCTACGCGCTGCACATCCAACGAAATCAGAGCACCAGACGTCGGTCGCGCCGACGATGCCATCCACGCGACCGAGGCTCGATCGATCGGCGCCCGCCAGGACGCCGAGCGCCGTCGAGAAGCCCGTGGTGTACACGGATCCATCGGACGCAAGAACGCAGGTGTGCGCCGAGCCCACAGAGACTCGTACTGCAGTGATGCAACGGCCGTCCAGACAGTCGCCGAGGCACACGTTGCCGCAGGCGCCGCAGTGCTGACGGTCGAGCCCGAGATCCACGCAGCGCCCTCCGCACACCGCGGACATCGTGCCCGGACACGTGCCGCTATCTCCCGCGTCGAGCGAGGTCGGTACGTCGGCGCGGTCGCTCTCGACTCGATCCGCGCTGACGTCGCGCTGATCTTCGACGGCGCCGTCGATCACGGGGTCTACGTCCGCAGAACCGTCGACGGCGTCGAGGTTTACGACATCTGCGCCGACATCGGCGCCAACGTCACTCGAAGCATCGATCGGCAGAGGGCCCAGGTTGCGGGGTTGTTCTTGCTGCGTTCGTGCCGAGATGGGCATCGAGCACAGCCGCGAGTCGGGAAGGCACTCGCCTGCACGGCGCGCGGCGCAGTCGTCGGTAGAGCCGCAGATCCACCAACATCCACGGCCCGAGCAAACGCTTCCCACAGGACAATCTCGGTCCGAACCGCACAGCGCGCCCTCGGTCGGCAAGATGCAGACGCGCTTGCTCGGCGACTCGGAGGGAGCGCAGAGCTGTCCCGTCGGGCAGTCTCGGTCCGTGCGGCATTGGACACGACACACGCTCGCCGCACAGACGAGCGGGCTCGCGCAGTCATCGTTGAAGACACACTCGCGCCCCTCCGTGCGGGGAGGACTGACACAGGCTGCGATGATCGGCAGCCACACGAGGGCGAGCAATGATCGGAGGCGCACTGGATTCTCGAGCATCAGTACGCCCCGAACGCTCGATTGGATCGCGCATCGCGCACGACTTCGGCCGCTTCGCCCGCAGGAGCAACGCAGCGCGGCGCGCTCACTGCCGTGTGGGATCGATCGACGCGACCTCTTCGTCCGTCAGGTGCGCGGTGTTCACGCCAGGCGGAGGTGGGTTGCGTCGCCGCCTCGAAGACGAGTCGCTGGCCTCGGAGCAGTCCGACGAGTCGAGGGACGAGCCGCTGCTGTCGCTCGCGCTCTCGCTGCTCTCGAGGTTGGAGCAGTCCGCGGACCCTCCGCTGTCGCTGTCGCTGCCGTCGCTCATCCACCAACGCATCGCCACGAAGTATGACACAGCATCACACACGGGCGAACCAGAGCTGGCTCCGTCAGGGAGCGCGCAGCGAAAACGGCAGCGTCCCGCCGATCGGAGCGCTGTCGGCGACGCGATAGAAGTTCGGGAAGACCGCGTTGAGTCCGATGTTTCCGCCGGGGTTTTCGGGGGGCATCTCTCCGTACGCGAAGCCGCCCATGGAGGTGACGTAGCCCGTGAAGCCGAAGGACGCGGGCCTCCCAGCGGGGCGGACCAACGTCCACGGAATCGCGATCTCGCGCACGTTGCCCGTGGCGTTGGAGGCGTAGGTGATCCCCGTCGTGACGGGGGCGCCCCACGCGCTCACGCCGTCCCACCGTCGAAGCTCCTGGTAGCCGTTCTTGAAATACACGACGAACGTCGCGCGAAACGGCAGCGGATTGAGCCGTGTGTTGTCGTAGGTCGAGAATCCTTGCAGCGTCCCGTCCATCGCGGTTCCAGCGCTGCCAGCGACGCTCGAGCCGAGGTAGAGGACGGTGCCTTCTGCCAGGTTCGCGCCGGTGAGCGCGACGTACAGCGTCGTGTCGGTCCAGCGCATGAACCACGTCACGCGCGTGGCCGTCTCGGTGCGCTGATTCTGTCCCTCGACGTGAGAGCCGTACTCGTTGGCCGCGATGACGCCGTTGACCACCGGAGCAACGACCACGCCCGTGTCGCCGATGCCGGTGTCCCCGATGCCCGTGTCTGCGATGCCGGTGTCCCTGATACCGGTGTCTGCGATGCCCGTGTCTGCGATGCCGGTGTCTGCGATGCCCGTGTCCGTCCGCACGTCGAACGGAGTCGCGTCGACGCCGGTGTCGACCGGCGTGGTCGCGTCGATGACGTCTCGCGCGTCCATCACGGCGCTGTCGGAGGCGTCACTCACTGCGGTGTCGCGCACGTCTGCGACGACCATCACGTCGGGCGCGTCGATCTCGGTCACGTCTGGGGCGTCGATGGTCGGGACGTCGAGCGCATCGATCGTCGATGAAGCATCGGTGACGTCGCCCGAGTCCATCGCGTTGGGGACGTCGCTGACGGTCGCGTCTTGGACGTCACGAGGCGGAGAGCTCGCGTCGCGAACGTCCACCGTCGCGTCGAAGTCCACCGTGGGGCCACAGGCGGCAAGCGTCGCCGCGAGCGCAAGAATCGGGAGTCTCTTCATAGGGATTCGAGTCGCGATTGTGGCGCGACCCTACGTGAAAGAGAAGCTGCGTTCGTCAGAGCGCTTTGTGCGCCCGACGCGGCGCCGAACGGGCGCGCGGCGCTTGACGCTCAGCGCGCGGTGCACCATGGCCGCGGCCATGACCCTCTACCACCAGACAGTCCCGCAGTTCACCAAGGTGCTCTCGAACATCGAGGCGTGGCTCGACCTCGGCGCAGAGTACGCCAAGGCGAAGAACTTCGACGTGAGCGTCCTGTTGTCGAGCAGGCTCGCTCCGGATCAGTTTCACTTGTTGAAGCAGGTGCAGGCCGCCTGCGATCAAGCGAAGCTGACCTGCGCGCGACTGACCGGAAGAGAGCCGCCGAAGCACCCGGACACCGAGGTGACCTTCGACGAGATCAAAGCGCGCGTCGCCACGGTCAAGAGCTACCTGGCGACGTTTACCGAGAAGGACTTCGAGGGCGTGGACACGCGGATGATTCCGCTCGGGTTCATGCCGGGCAAGGGGATGTTCGGAGCGGATTTTCTCACGGAGATGGCGCTGCCAAACTTCTACTTTCACGCGTCGATGACCTACGCGATCTTGCGCAACAACGGCGTCGACCTCGGCAAGCGCCACTTCATCGGCAGCTTGAAGCTTCAAGATCTGTGAGCGTCGCGCTCGGGGGAAGGCGGCTGTCCACCGCGCTGTACAGTTCGCCTACCGCGCTGAACAGCGCGACGCGGCCGCGCGGTCGCGACATCGTCGAAGCGCGCTGATTCGCTGCAAATCACGCGTGTTCGTCACGCTTGTGCGCGTGGCACAGCGCCCGCAATGCGCCTGCGACAGATCCGCCGACCTCGTCGACGCGGTCGCTTGCACGCGATGGTTCGCGTGACTCGAGCCTCCCACGAGGGGAGCTCGAGCGCTGAGCGACAGCCAACACGACGGTCGAGTCGGAGAGAAAGCAGACCGTCCATGAATACCAACGAGACCGCTTCGCTGCGGCGCGGGGCTCACGGCGCGTTCGTGGCCCTGGCGCTCGTCGCGTGCGGCGACAACCGCTCGACGAGCGACGCGGACGCGAGCGCCTCGAGCGACGCGACCGCGGACATCGCGCCCACGAACGACGCCGGCGCGGACGCGAGCGACGCGGACGGAGACGCGTGCGCGCCTCGATGCGAAGGCGTCGAGTGTGGCGACGACGGGTGCGGAGGAATCTGCGGGGCTTGCGCGATCTCGCTCACGTGCACCGCCGGGCGCTGCGCGGTCCCTCCGGGCGGCTGCGTTCCGGGCGTGGAGCGGAGCTGTTACAAGGGCCCCGCGGGGACCGATCGCGTGGGACGGTGTCGATCCGGCAGGCAAATTTGCAGCTCCTTTGGACGATGGCCGAACGAGTGCGAAGGGGAGGTGCTCCCCGTGTTCGAAGTGTGCGGCAACGGCGTCGACGACGACTGCAACGGCGACGCAGACGAGCGGTGCACGACCTTCGCGACCACGCTCGTACGCGGACGGGTGACCTTCGAGCGACGACGCGCGAACGAGGCGCGCACCGCTTGGGGGCCCATCGAAACCGTGGATGCTGCGGGCTTCGCAGTGTACGCGATGCGCGGCGACACGATGATCGGCGAGGCGGTCACGACCGTTGGGCCAGCGGACGCGGGGCGCTTCGAGCTGCGGGTTGCCGCGGCGCTCGAGCCCGAAGATCGCATCGTGGTCGCGGCGCTCGTCGGGCGAGATGGCGCGCTCGAGCTGACCGTCGCGTCGCCGGAGCTGCCGCGCGGAGCGTGGTCAGCGTTTCGTCGGTCGAGCACGATGCCTCCGCGCACGTGGAGCTGGTCGTGGAGCGCTTCGGAGGTCATCGCGGCTGGCCCTGTCCTTCGGCTGCACATCGACGAGGAGAAGGGCTCGGGCGTCGCGAACGTCTTCGACGTCGCGCGAGCGACGGTCGACGCCGCGCGTCGCGCGTATCCCGACAGACCGCGTCGCTCGTTGCTGATGTGGATGGATCCGGGCGTCGAGTGGTCGTGCGGAGCGTGCTTCACGGCGCAGCCAGGCGAGGCGTTCGGGCAGTCATTTGCAGGGCAGATCGCGTTTCCGTCGGGCGCGAACGAGACGCACTGGGCGAGCGCGGTGGTGGCGCACGAGGTGGGGCACTGGGTGATGAACAGCTACGGGATCTCGCCGATGCAGGGGGGCGCACATTCATTCAACATGACGCTCAGGCCGGGGCTCGCCTGGTCCGAGGGGTACGCCACGTGGTTCGGCGCGGTCGCCCGCAACGACTCGGTCTATCTCGACCGACAAGGCGGAACGATGTTCTGGTCCGACATCGCTGCGAGGCGCGTCGGTCGCGGCGGCGCCGAGCTCTCGCCGTGGACGCGGCCCGATCCTCGGGCGGGCGTGCTGCAGGGGATCTCCGAAGAAGAGGTCGCCGCGATCCTCTGGGCGATCGAGCCCACCGGCGCGCGCGCCGCGCTGCACCGCGCGTTCGCGAGCCCGCGCATGACCGTGCGCCCGTTTGCTCGCGGGTTCATCTCCGAATTCGGCGGGAGCAGCCCGATCCTTCCAGACTTTCTGGACGCCCTCGTGTGCGGCGGGGTGCCCGCAGCGCGCATCGACGCCGCGACCCGCGGTGACTTTCCGTACCCGTCGAGCGCGCCCGATTGTCGCGTGGGCACGATGGCGACCGAGTCGCCGCTCGCGCTCTCGTGGAGGGTCGAGCGTCAGCCCGAACGCGACGCCGACGGGCTCTCGCGCGTCACGCTCGTGGCGCGCGCCGAGCAGCGCTCGTGGCTGCCGGGCCCCCTGCGCGCGACGATCACCGCGCCGCCAGCGGCGCACATCGAAGAAGACAGCGCGCCATGGAGCATCGCGGCCACAGGGCCGAACTCGGTGAGCGAGCGGCGCTTCACCGTGCGCTACCCCAACGAGACGGTCGAGCCGCTGACGTTCGCAGCCAGCGCGCGCGCCGAGTCCATGGGCGTGCACGGCGAGGCGCTCTGGCGATGGGGACGCCCCGAGCCGACGGTGCTCGGTCCGACCGCCCGCGGTCCAGCGCTGGTTGTGCGCGAACGCAACCTCGGAGCGTCGATCTCGATGCAGCCGAGCGCCGCAGAGATGATCCACGGCGGCGTCCGCGATCGCGCCGTCCGCGGAGCGCGCTGAGCCGATCGCGTTCATCGTCGACGCGCGGTCGCGCGAGCCCCCGCGATTCGACTGGGAAGGTTACTCGTCCAGCGGTTTCGAGGTGAGCTTCGAGCGCTGTCCAGCGCGCGGCAGCAGAGACTTCCGCGCGTGGGGTCGCGCAAGAGCGCGACCGTGTCTCCGCCAAAGGCGGGACTTGGAGAGGGAAGAAGGCGCTGGAGCACGATGGGTTGGACCTCCTCTTCTTCTTCGAGTCGGTCGAAGAAGAAGAGGAGGCGCGTGGGAATCCTGTGGAAATCGTGGGGAGGAGATGATGATGGATGCGGGGCGTGCCGGCGAAGCCGGTCGCGGAGGGAACGCCGAGGAGCGCCGCGCTGCGCGTTGCCGACACGCAGTGGCGGCTTTGCGCAGCGTGGTGCGACTCG
>LNEO01000181.1 GCA_001465015.1 Deltaproteobacteria bacterium Ga0077539
GGGTTCTCGGGAGATAATCCCTCGTCCGTGCCCTGCGCCGCGGGCTCTGGCTGCGTGACGCCGAGCAGGAGCTTGCGGGTTCGCGCGCGAAACTCCGCGCGTCGCTCTTGAATTCGTGCGCGGTCTTGCTGCGGCAGCCACAGGCGAACGACGGCGAGCGTGAACGCGAGGTTGGTCAGGCTCATGAGCCACAGTGTGGTCGACGGCGCTCCGGACGCGACGAAGAAGCAGAGCGCGTCGAGCGCGGCGAGCGTGATGAACCACCGCTCGACCCACACCGCGACGAGGAGCTTGGTGAGCGTCCAGGTGAGCACGAAGAGCGTCATCACGCGCTGCGGCGCGAGGCCGATCGTCGAGGCGGCGCCGAGCAGCATGAACTGCACGACTAGCTGCACCGCCATCGTCGCCGAAAGTCCGCGGTTGACGTGGGTGCGGCTCATCGACTCGCGGGCCCAGTATCGAAAGACCGCGCCGAACACGGTGAATCCCGCCATCGCTACCCCGATGGCGCGGTACGAGACCGATCCGCCTCGCAGCTCGACGAGCGCGCCGATCAGCGGGAGCACGGTCCACGTGAGTCCCATGGCGACGCCGAGGGCCATGCGCGTGCGCGTTCCCGCTTGCATGTCGTAGTCGTCGGCGAGCTTGCGGAGCCGCTCGTCTTCGGCGGCGCGCTCTTGGACAGCCCGCTCGATTCGCTGGGTAAGGGCGGGGTCGATCGAAGAGAGCTCCCTCGCCAGCGCTTGTGCGGCGAGCGCGTCGCCGCCCGAGAGCTCTGCCTCGATGACCGCGACGAGGGCCTTGTCGAGCCCCTGCCGAGCCGCGCTGTTGTCGGGCCACGCTTCGAGCGCCGCGCGAAATCCGAAGCGGCACTCGCCGAGGAGGTTGAACACCGCAGCCGAGCGGTCTGCGCTGGGCGGCTCCGTAGTCATCAGCTCGAGCAAGCGCTCGAGGCTCTTTCGCGCGCGAAACGCCAGGCGCCGCGAGCCTCGGTGCTGCAGGTACGCTTCGATCGCGGCCTTGAGGGCGGCTGCGTCTTCGAAGCGATCCTCGGGGCGCCGCGCGAGCGCGCGCTCGGCGATGGCCTTGGCCTCTGCGGGAAACCCCTGCGGATACTCGATCTTCGACTGAATGATGCTCGCGAAGATCTGCTGGACGTTCTCTCCGCAGTGCGGGGGCTGTCCCGCGAAGAGCTCGTAGAGCATGGCGCCGATCAGATAGACATCGGTGCGGGGCGTGAGTCGCTCGGGGTCCTGCTCGAGCTGCTCGGGCGCCATGTAGTTGGGCGTCCCTGCGATTTCAGTGGCGAACGCGCGATCGGGCAAGCGGCCCGTGGGATCGGGAGCGACGCTGACGGCGATGCCCCAGTCGAGGACGTACACCTCGCCGAAGGCGCCGATCATCACGTTGTCGGGCTTGAGGTCTCGGTGAATGATCCCCTTGGTGTGCGCGAAGTGCACAGCGTTGCAGACGCTGAGCAGCACGCGCAGGTGCCACTCGACCGGGTCTTGCGTCGAGAACTTCTCGCGGACGAGGTCGGGGTCTTCGAGCAGCGCGGTCCAGGGTCGACCTTCGATGCGCTTCATCACGATGACGGGCGCGCCGTGCTCGTCGACATCGACATCGTAGATCGGGACGATGTTGGGGTGCTCGAGCGACCCTGTGACCCACGCCTCTCTGAGCGCCCGGAGCGCGGCGTACGCGGTTTGCTCCACGCTCGAGTCGCGCGCGTCCTCGCTGGGCCGCAGCGTCTTGACGGCGACGCTTCGGCCGAGCGAGACCTGCTCGGCGAGGCGCACGACGCCCATCCCGCCTTCGCCGAGGGTGGCACCAGAAATCAAGCGCTGGCTCAGTGACTTCTTGCTGAGCTCGGCGAGGCGAGCCAGCGCGTCCGCGGCTCCGACGGGCTCGCGCTTCGGCTGGATCGTCTCGGACGGGCGCTGCTCGACGGTCTTGGCGAAGTCGAGGTTGGCCTCGATCCGCGCCTCGAGGGTCTGGGACGCGTCGATCTCGGCGTCTTGTTCGGGGGATCCGTTCGCCGTCACACGCACTGCTCGCGCCCAAGGGTGTACCACGGTCGCCCGTATTCGATACGCGCCTCCCAGCGCCCGCGAGGCCCGCGCTCAGTCGTTGGCGCGTCGCGACGCGGACTCGATCGGCGCTGCTTCGATCCCGATCGGAGCGCTGTCCGCGACCGTGGTCGTTGTCGTGGGCGCGACGCGAACGCGCGCGGCGTCGAGCGCTGCGAGAAAGCCTTCGGGATCGTCGGTGCCGACGGTGAGCACCTGCCTTCGTCCGTCTTCGTCGATCTCGATCTCGATGGCGTTGCGCGACGATGACGTGCTCGCGACGGTGCGCACGACGCCGTCGACGCCGATCGAGACCTTGCCCTGCTTGAAGCCCAATTGCTTCACGGCCTTCACCGACACGATCGACGCGCGAGCGATCTTTCGCTTCACCCAGCCGAAGTGAACGTGGACGTGCTCATCGGTGATCATCGTTCGGGTGACGGAGAACATCGCGGAGGTGACGGCGAAGAACGCCGCGAGGCCGACGTTGAGCGCGCCTCCCGCCAGGAGCGGCGCGCCTTGCGTCACGAGCGCTCCCGCGATCGCGAGTCCGCCCCCAAGGAGCGCGAACCCGAGCGCGAGGACGAGCCCCACGGTGAACGCTCCCTTCGCGACGATCTTCTCGCGAAAGGTAATCCGCTCTCCGGGCGCCATGAAGCGTCTCTCGTATTCGTCCATCGTAAGGGCACGGTACGACGACTCACGGACGAGCGTCACTCGACCCTCCCCGACTCGCGCTTCACATGTACGAGAACAAAGGATCCTTCTTCTTCGGCCTACGCCTCAGGATGCGCAGCCAGCCGAGCGCGCCCATCGCCAGCACGGTGTACGCGACGAGCGAGAGCCAGCTCACCGCACGCAACGCTGCGTGAAGCGACGCGCTCTCTGCGGCGCGACCGAAGAGCGCGCTCGCGGCCGCGAAGAGCACCTTGCGTCCCGCGCTGTCGATGGAGAAGAGCGTCGCCCGCTCGCCCGACGCGGTGATGGCCTCGTTGAGCAGCTTGCGCGCGAGCGGCTGAAATAGCCCGAAGAGCGCCGCCGCCGCGAGCATCGACCCGAGGCACGAGGTGTCGCCGCCGCGGCCCATCGCGAAGAAGAGCACCGCGGTCGCGAGGGAGATCGACACGACTGCCGCGCGAGTGCTGAGCCTCGAGTAGAGCGCGCCGGCGTTGGCCGACGAGAGGGCGGTCGCTCCCTCTTTGAGCGCGCCGAGCAAG
Organism: Deltaproteobacteria bacterium Ga0077539; assembly: GCA_001465015.1. GTDB lineage: Bacteria > Myxococcota_A > Polyangia > Polyangiales. Next base: position 3,287 of record LNEO01000181.1, read on the forward strand.
CCGAGCATCGACGCGAGCTCGGAGGCAGAGACGCCGTGCACGTGCAGCGGCAGGTGCGCTGCGTCGGTGAAGAGCGTCAGCTGCAAGAGCGTGAAGGTGACGGCGGCGAACGCCATGACGAGCAAGATGCGACCGTCGTGCGTGACGGTGTGCCCTGCGGTCTTCAGCTCTTCGAGCCAGGGGCGTCGCTCGCGGGTCCTTGATTGTTCGGGCAGCGTCGCGGCGAGCGCGGCGGAGGCGGCGGTGACGAGCCCGGTGATGACGAACGGGCCCGCGTGCGAGAAGGGAAACACGAAGCCGGCCAGCGCGATGGTCACGACGTTGCCCAGCGATTTGGCTGTGTTCGAATAGCCTTCGAGCTCGACGTAGCGATCGACGTCGCGCGCTCCATCGCTGCTCTCGTAGAGCCACGCAGAGTCGGCAGCGGTCGAGAGGGCCATCGACACCGCGCACAGGGCGTTGGCGACGGCGAAGCCGAGCCAGCTCGAGGCGAAGACGAACAGCGCGCTCGCGGCGGTCATGCAGAGCCCCGCGCCGATCATCGCGCGGCGTCGTCCGTGGCGATCTGCGAAGAGCCCGGCGGGCACCTCCGCGAGCATTCCGGCCAGGATGAAAACGACGTTGAGGTCGAACGCGGCGGACAGAGACAGCCCGCGCCCCTGCAAGAACACCAGCAGAAACGGGACGTACGCGCGGATCGAGAGCGCGCGGTACGCGAGGAATCGTCGGTAGATCGAGCGGTCGCTCATGGACTATTGCGGGGCACGGGCGCGAAGGATGACCTTCGGAGTACCCTGTTCGCGCATCCATGCACACCCCCGAACTCGAGCAGCTGCTTCGCCTCGCGAAGGAGCGCTTCGCGACGATCTTCGAGAACACGATCGAGATGGGCGAGGTGTCCCTCGCGAGCTTTCGACCGCCCTACTTCGTGCGCTCGCTCGGCCTGTGCGCGCGCTTGAGCTTGTACAGCGCCGAGAACTATCGGGGCCCTCACGCGGACCTCGTCGTGCTCCCGCGCGAGCGCTTCGAGTCCCCGGACGACGCGTGGGCCGCGCTCGAGGCGCAGATCGCGGCCCTGCGAGGGGATGCTCGCCCCGCGTTGGGACGTCCGCTCGGAGAAACGCTGGGACTTCGCGAGGTCGACGCCGCGAAGGTGCTCTGGGACGACCCGCTGCGAGACGAGGAGCGCGCCGCGTCGCTCGCGAAGATGACGGCTCGCTTCGACGCAGCGCACGCGAAGTTTCACGAGCACTATGGGCTCAGGTTGCCGCGGTGGATGGCGGTGCTCGCGGCGCTGTTCGACAGCCTCGATGAGCTCGAGCGCTCGGGGCTCGAGACCCTCGGTCGATCGGGCGGCGGCGTGCTCGAGTACTTCGAGGACGGCGGCCTCGAGCGCGCGATCAAAGATGGCCTCGACGCGCGGCTCGAGATGCGCTTTCGACGCGATCCGCCAGAGATGGTCTCGTTCTTGTGGGGAGACAGCGACGGCGGTCACTTCGGGTTGTTCTACGACGACCCTGCGGAGCTTCCGGCGAGGATCGTCAACAACTACGCGCGCGACAGCGGCGAGACCTGGTGCGAAGACGAAACCACTGGGATTTCTCTGTTGCATCGCACTGCGATCGAGCGACTCGAAGACCCGTATCGCGCGGCGGACGACCCTGTCCCCGTGGCGCTGTACGCGCTCGAGCGCGCGATTCGATACTTTGTTTCGTCGGACGAAGCGGCGGTCGCGCAGGACGGGCCCGTGCCGTTTCAGCGCGACGAGCGCGTGCAGCTGCTCGGCGGGATGAGCGCGGTTGTGCCGGCGAGCGCGTTCAAGAGCGCTCGCGCCAGACAGACGCCAGAGAGCCGATACCAAGAGTACAAACGAAAGACCAAGATCGTTCGCGAGTGGATCGACGAGGCGCGCGAAGAGCTGGCGAAGGGCAAGCCCGGGTTTGCTTATGTGCTCGGTCGCGAGCTGCACTGGTTCGACGGCGATGCTCATCGCGCGGCGGGGGCAGAGCTGTTGATCGGCGCGTACGAGGCGCTCGGACGTCACGCGCTCGCCGACATCGCGCGCGTGCACACGAGACACCGCGATCTGGGGTCGGTGGGCGTGTTTATTCGCGAGTGATCACAGCTCGCGGCGATGCTTGAGCAACGTCTGCGGACACTTGTCCGGCGCCGCGCCGCGGCTGCCCTGCGTTCGAACGACGTTGGCCACCGACACGAGCGCTTCAGCGACCTCGCTCGTCGCTGACAAACCGTCGAACACGACCTTGCGGCCATCGGGCGGGAGCACCGCAGCAGCGCACGCGTGCGCGCAGTGCGCGAGGCAGTGAATGGGCAAGACCGCGATCGAGCCCGAGAGCCCCTTCTCTCGAACCACCCGCTCGACCTCGCCGACGAGCAGCGAGCCCGGTCGCGGGCCGTCCGACTTCCATCCGTCCGGTCGACACGAGCGACACACGAACAGAGGAACGGGCATCGCAAGCGTCTCGCCCAGCGCGGCCGACCCCGTAGAATCGCTAGGGATTTCACAGGTCGACGCTGGGTCCACGGCAGGTGCGTCGGGGGGCGATGAGCTGCGATCCAAGCGTCGAGCGTCAACCGTAGCGCAAATCGCCCCTCGCGCGAGAAGCTGTCGGCTGTCGATTGACAGCGTGTAGGCGCTGCGACTACGAACCCCCACCGCGACGTCCTTTTCTGTCAGGGGTGTTGCTCACCGAGCACCCGCGACGATCGCGGTCGACCGCCGACGAGAAGTTCTCTTGCTGACTGTTCGTGAGCCGACCCTCGAAGCGATTCCCACCGAGCCGGGCAAGAGTCCGTTTCGGATCAAGGGCGTTGCGTGGATCGACACGTTGGCGCGGCACAGCGAATTGCCGGGCGGGTGTAGCGCGGTCGCGTCGCTGCTCCCGACGCCAGCGCACCGGGCCTACTACGAGCAGTCCTTTCTTCCGTCGGGCTGGTACGACGTGTTGCCGATGTTGTTCTGCGACGCGGCTGCGGCGCGCGTCATGGGACTTTCGCTCGAAGACTCGCTTCGACAGGGGACCCGCCGTCACGCCCACCGCGTGCTGTCCGGAATCTACCGGAGCTTCGTGCGCGTCCTCGTCCCGTCCGCCGTGGCCTGGGCGATCCCGCGGCTCGCGTCCAACTACTACGACTTCGGTTCGGTCACGACCGAGCGCGTGAGTGTCCAGCACGTCCGCGGCACGGTGCGAGGCATTCCCGAGGTGCTCGCGGAGTGGTACGCCGTCACGTCGCTCGAGTTCGTGCTGGTTGCGCTCGAGCTCTGCGGGTGCGTTCGACCCTCGCTCGATTGGACGACGGGCCTCGCGCCCGGCGAGCAGCGGCCGACGTCGCGCGAGGGGTTTGCGCTGACCGACCTCGATTTCGACATTCGCTGGGTGGGTACGCGGGAGGCTTGACGCACCTGGGTCCGTGCGAGAACCATCCGGGCGTTCAACGATGCGTTCACGCGGCCTCGTCACCCTCGCCACCCTCGCGACTTCATCCCTCTTGCTGCTGCTCGCCAACGCGGCGACCGCGCAGCGACGAGGTCCGCGGACGCCCTCGAGCGACGCGGGCGCCAACGACGCCGCCGCGCCCATCGCCGACGCCAGAAGCGCCGACGCGCGTGGTGCCGCTTCGGACGCTGGCGCTGCCACGTCCGCGCCCGACGGATCCACAGGCGGAATGGACGCCGCCGTCGCCGCACAGGTCTCGGCGCCCACCGCCTTCGACCTGCCGATGAACCAGCGCGGACAAGGCGCGATCGTCCACTACCCGATCCTCGAGCAGCTCGCGCGCAACGACGTTCCCGTGTTCGCGCAGGTGCGCTCGTCGGCGCCGATCGATCACGTCTCGATGTACTTTCGCTCGCAAGGCGCCACGCGATACCGCGAGCTTCGAATGACCTCGATGGGGCAAGACCTGGGTTTGCCCGGCGGATACGGCTCGCAGATCCCCTGCGAAGACGCCTTTCCTCCGGCGCTCGAGTACTACGTCCAGGCCGTGGACACCTCCGGTGAGGTCATCGGTCACGCGGGCTCCGCGCTGCAGCCCATTCGCCTCGCCATCGTCACCGCCCGAACGCGCAACATCGTTCCGACGCTCCCAGGCCAGGCCCCGCCCCGCAACTGCGGCTCGATCACGGGCATGTCCACGACCCAGACCCGCGACTCGGGCGTCGAAGAGCGCGGCACCGGTGACCTCGGCGAGCCCTGCGCGCGCGACAACGATTGCCGCCGTGGCCTGCGCTGCGGCTCCACTCGCACCTGCGTCTTCGTGAGCGCCCCACGGTGAACCCAACGCCCCTCGGGCCACCACGACGACACCCTCTGGTGTCACTCGGGCGGTCCGCGGGGGAGGGCGCGACATTTTGGCAATCGATCTGGAGGGGTGACCAGCGGCCCTGCCTGGATTCTATCGGGCCGACGCCCCGCGGCGTCGTTGGCATGCCTGCCGCAAGCGAGAAGCGGACAGTGAAGGACCGAGCGCGATGCAGGTAGTTCAGAAAGTGTGGTCGTTTGTGGAGCTCGTGCTCCGCAGACATCCATGGGCGGTGACGTTGCTCGCGTTGATTCCGTGCGCGTTCTTCAGCGCGGCGATGGTCAACAACGTGCTCGCGGCCAACGTGTTCAAGGCCGACGTGGCCGCGCTCACCAGGCCCGCCCCCGCCGCCTCGTTCGAAGCGCAGACGCGGCCCGGATCGCAGTCGTATCGGTCCCGCGACACCGACACCATCCTTCGTCGCAACATGTTCGACGCCGACTCCGGCTGCCTCAACTGCCCGCCGCCCGTGCCCGAGACGCCCGACGCGGGCCCCGAGGCGGACGACACGAGTCCGCCGCAAGCGTGCGACGGACAGATCAAGATCATGGGCGCGGTCGAGTCCGACGACCCGACCTGGTCGTTCATTTTCGCCGCGCAGCAAGCAGGGCAGCCGACGATGCCGTTTCGCCTCGGGCAGCAGCTCGACAGCAAGACCGTGGCTTCGATCGGCTGGGCGCCGGACTACGGCGCGTACGTGATCCTTCGCCCGAGCACCGGTCCGCGCTGCTTCTACGCGCAGGTCATGCCGCCGCGTCCGACGCCCGCGCAGCCCGCGGCGGTCGCGTCGACCGCCGTGGCCGCCATCGCCGAGCCGGGAGACAGCCTCTCGCAGATCCTCGAGTCGGGCATCACCCGCGACGGAGCGAACCAGTATTCGCTGCGCCGCAACACGGTCGATCGCATCCTCGAGAACCAGGCCGAGCTCATGCGCACGACGCGCGTGATGCCCCACATGGAGGGCAGCCGCATCGTCGGACTCACGATGTTCGGCGTGCGCGCGAACAACCTCCTCGGGCGCATCGGCCTGCAAAACGCCGACGTTCTCACGCGGATCAACGGGCTCGAGATCGCCTCGCCCGACAAGGCGCTCGAGGCGTACGCCCGCTTGCGCACCGCGGATCGATTGTCCGTCTCGGTGCTGCGCAACGGCGCGCCCGTCAACATCGACTTCAACATTCGCCCCTAAGATTCCAGAGCTCTTCGAGGACCCCTCATCGTGAAGCTACGAACCGCAGTCGCCCTCGTGCTGGTCTCGCTGATGACCTTCGTCGCGAGCCTGTCCGTCGCGCAGACGCGCCAGCGGCCTGGGCAGATTCTGCCTGGCATTACGCGGCCCAATAACGTTCTTCCACCTTTTCCGCAGCAGTCGACGACCCCTGGCTCGACCCCCGGCTCGACTCCGGGGACGGGCGTCGCGGGGCAGGCCAACCTCCGTGAGTTCGAGGGCGGGATCGACTATCAGCCGCTGCCTGCGGGGGCGCGCATCACGTTCAACCTGCAGGACGCAGACCTGCCGGACCTCGTGCGCGCGATCGGAAACATCACGGGCCGCAGGTTCATTATTTCGGGCAAGGCGCGCTCGATCAAGGCCACGATCTACTCGCCGACCAAGGTGTCGCCGGGCGAGGCGTATCAGGCCTTCTTGAGCGTCTTGCAGACCAACGGAATGACCGTGGTCCCCGCGGGTCGCTACCTCAAGATCGAGGACAGCGCGGGCATCGCGACGCAGCCGGTGCCGCTCTACAACGCGGGCGAGCAGTCGCCGGGCGAGGATCGCTTCGTCACGCGCATCCATCGCTTGCGCAACATGACCGCGGACAACGCCGCGCAGCTGCTGTCGCACTTCAAGTCGGCCGCTGGAGACATCACTCCGTACGCGGGCACCAACACGATCGTGGTGACCGACACGGGGATGAACATCCGTCGAATGATGTCGATCCTCGCGGAGGTGGACGTGCCCTCGATCGGCGAGCAGATCTGGGTCGAGCGGCTGCAGTACATCCCCGCGGCCGAAGCAGTGCAGCGCATCAACGAGGTGCTCGGGACGACGGGCGGCGCCGCGGCGACGGCGCCGGGATCGCCGGGGTCGGACGTGCGCCTCGCGAGGCTCGTCGCTGAAGAGCGCAGCAACTCGGTGATGATCGTCGCGACCGAGCGCATGTACCAGCGCGTGCTCGAGATCATTCGGACCATCGATCGTCCGTCCGCGCAGGAGGCAGGCAACATCCACGTCTACGCCGTGCAGCACGCGGACGCCGAAGAGCTGTCGAACACGGTGAACAACATCGTCTCGGGCGGTCGTCAGGCGGGGCAGGCCGCAGGGCAGCGCGGCGCATCGACGGTGTTCGAGGGAACGATTCGAATCACCGCGGACAAGCGCACCAACTCGATCGTCGTGACGAGCACGTCGCGGGACTTCATCGAGGTGCGGGTGATCCTCGAGCGGCTCGATCGATCGCGGCGCCAGGTGTTCATCGAGGCCGCGGTGATGGAGCTCGAGGTCACCAGCGGAAACACGTTCGGCGTGAGCTTTCACGGCGGAACACAGCTCACGAACTTCTTGGGGATCCCTGGCGCGACCATCCCGCTCGGCGGGTTTCAGGCGCAGAACTCGATTCAGTTTCCCGCGTCGCAAGACGTGTTGACGGGCCTGGCGCTCGGCATCCGCGGGCCCGCGATCCCCAACCTCAACCTCGGAATCCCTGGATTTACCCTGGGAATTCCTGCGTTCGGCATCGTCCTTCGCGCGCTCGCCGAGTCTGGCGACGCCGACGTCCTGGCGACGCCGTCGATCATCGCGACCGACAACGAGCCCGCGGACATCAACGTGGGCGCCAACATCGCGCTGCAGAACAACGTCGGCGGCGTCGGCGCGCCGGGCGCGGCTGGCGCGCAGGGGGCGGGCGCGCTCGGGTTGCTCGGCGCGTTCGGAGGCTTCTCTGCGCCTCGCGGTGACGTCGGAACGAAGATCCGCATCGTCCCCCACATCAACGACTCGAACGAGGTGCGACTCGAGATCGACGAAGAGATCTCCGAGGCGGGCGCGGCCGAGGGAGCGCTCGGCGTCGTTCCGATCAATCGTCGTACGGCCAAGACCAAGGTGGTCGTTCAGGACCAGCAGACGGTCGTGATCGGCGGGCTCATCCGCAACTCGGTCCGTCGCTCGACGACGCGCATCCCGATCCTCGGCGACCTGCCGCTGATCGGCGCGCTGTTTCGCACGGAGAATCGTCGGGTCGAGCGCCGCAACCTGCTCTTGTTCATGACCCCGTACGTGATCCGCGACCAGAGCGACCTGCGTCGCATCTTCGAGCGCAAGATGCGCGAGCGGCAGGAGTTTCTCGATCGATACTTCGTGCTCTCGTCGAACAACAACGTGCGCCCCGACGTGGACTACTCGCGCACCAACGGCCTGGTCGAAGAGATTCGCCAGGCGATTCGACAACAACGCGAGGAGCAAGAGCGCGAGGTGCTGACCCTCGAGCGCGCTCCGCCGCAGCACAGGGCCGCGGCGCCGCTCGAGCTGCCGCCGGGCGTTCCGACGGGCGGCAGCGCGAGCGCGACGGTGAGCGCGAACCCGCCGACCACCGACGTGGCGCCGGTGGGAGCGAGCGGAGCCACGGCGCCGACGGCCCTTCCGATCCGGCTACCGATCCTCGGGCGGCCCGTGTCGCCGCAGACCCCTCAGTAAGTCACACTGCTCTACGAGACCCATGCATCGCGACCTGGTCGCGACCTCGGCACCCTCTCCATCTCTCAGCGGCTCGACGCCATGCAACAGAACGTTCGATTCATCGGCGAGATCCTGAAGCGCGCAGGGACGATCGACCCCGAGTCGATCGACGAGATCGTCTCGACGATCGAGCGCGAGGGGCGAGGAGCCCGGCTCCCCGACGCCCTCGTTCGCTCGGGAAAGAGCGACGAAGAGACGATCGCGCAAGCGCTCGGCGACGGCTTCGGGCTGCGCGTTCAACTCGAGGTCGCCAACGACAAGATCCCGCGAGAGATGCTCACCGAGCGCGGCTTCGACTTCGCGTTCGGGCGCTCGCACCAGATGCTTCCGCTCTACTTCGCGGGGGACGCGCTGGTGGTGGGCGTCGCCGATCCGCTGGACACCTGGGGGCTCGACGACCTGCGCGAGCGCATGGGCTTCGAGCTCGAGCCGGTGGTGATCCCCGCGACCAAGCTCATGGACGCGCTGTCGTGGGCGCAGACGCAGATCGAGCGCGCCGGGCACCTTCAGGACGACGGAAACAATTCCGAGCCCGACGAGCTCCGCCAGGAGATCCTCGAGAGCGACGACGACGCGCAGATCATCCGCTGGGTCAACTCGCTCTTCGTCGAGGCGCTCAAGGATCGCGCGACGGACATCCACGTGCAGCCGGACGACAACCAGGTCACGGTGCGCTTTCGCGTGGACGGCGATCTGCGCGAGGTGCGCACGACGCCGCGGCGGTTTCTCCCCGCGGTGGTGGCGCGCATCAAGGTCCTGTCGGGCTTGAACATCGCCGAGAAGCGCCTGCCTCAAGACGGCAGGTACGGCTTCAAAATGGGCGGAAAAAACGTGGACATCCGCGTCTCGACCATCCCCATCGGCAACGACCGCGGCGAGCGCGTCGTGATGCGTATCCTCAACAAGTCCTCGATTCAGCTCAGCCTCACGGACCTTGGATTCGCGCCGGATCGACTGGCGCTCATGTACTCGCTCATCGAGCAGCCGCACGGGATCGTGCTCGTCACGGGCCCCACGGGCTCGGGCAAGACCACGACGCTCTACGCGTGCTTGAACCGCATCAACCGCGCGGACCTCAACATCCTCACCGCGGAGGACCCGATCGAGTACGACCTGCGCGGGATCTCGCAGATGCAGGTCAACGCGAAGATCGGCCTGACCTTCGCCGCGTGTCTGCGCGCGTTTTTGCGGCAGGACCCGGACGTCATCATGGTGGGCGAGATCCGCGACAAGGACACCGCTGAGATCGCCGTGCAAGCGTCGCTGACGGGCCACCTCGTGCTCTCGACGATTCACACCAACGACTCGGCCGGCGCGCTGCCGCGCCTCGCGGAGATGGGGATCGAGAGCTTTCACATCGCCTCGACGTTGCAGGCGGCCCTCGCGCAGCGACTCGTGCGCGTGCTGTGCCCGCACTGCAAAGAGCGCCACATGACCAGCGAGCAGGACTGGGCGCGGCTGGGGCTCGATCGCTCGCGGGCGCTCATGCGCGTGACCAAGGCGCCCACCCGCTACGGCTCGAGCGCGTTCGGCGGCTCGCCGGCGGGGCTGCTCTTGCAGGACCTGGCCGAGGGGCGACGCATTCCTGCCTATCGCGCGGTGGGCTGCCCCAAGTGCCAAGGGACGGGGTTCATGGGCCGCACGGGCATCTACGAGCTGTTGCTGGTCACCGACGCGGTGCGCGGGCTCACGCTCAAGAGCGCCGACAGCGTGACGATCCGCCGCGCGGGGATCGAAGAGGGCATGGACACCTTGCGCGACGACGGGGCGCGCAAGGTGCTCGAGGGTCACACCACGATCGAAGAGGTCCTCGCGGCGACGCAGGACGAGCACTGAGGGCGATCGATGGCAGTCTTCGCGTACACCGGCGTCAACGACAAGGGTCGCACCGTCCGAGGGACGATCGACGCGGACAACGAGAAGTCCGTGCGCCAGCTCTTGCGCAAGCAGGGCGTGTACGTCGAAGAGGCGCGCGCGCTCGCGGGCGACGCCAAGCGCGCTGGGGCGACCGACGCCAAGGGCGCGTCGAAGGGAAAGGTCGCGGGAGCAAGGGCGCTCGCGGCGCTCGGCGGCGTGTCGAGCGCGCCGACGTTTCAGGCGATCTACGGCGCGATCAAGAAGGCTGCGTCGAGCTCGCAGCGGCACGTTGCGGTGGCGACCAGGCAGCTGGCTACCCTGTTGAAGGCTGGGATTCCTCTGCCCGAGGCGCTCTCGGCGGTGACCGAGCAGGTGGACCACAAGGAGCTGCAAGCGGCCTACGAGACCGTGGGCGTGAAGGTTCGAGAGGGCATCTCCTTCGCCAAGACGCTCGAGGAGTATCCGGAGTTCTTCGAGCCGCTCTATGTGAACATGGTCGCGGCGGGCGAGATGTCGGGCAACCTCGAGGGCGTGCTCGCGCGGCTCGCGGACTTCATCGAATCGCAGGTAAAACTCAAGGGAAAGATCACCGGCGCCATGGCCTACCCGGCCTTCATGGCGGTGTTCGGCTCGGGCATCATCGGCATCTTGATGGTGGTGGTGGTGCCGAAGGTCTCGGCGATCTTCTCGGATTTTCAGAAGAGCCTGCCCTGGTACACCGAGCTTCTGATCGCGGTGTCGGGCTTTTTGGGGCGCTGGTGGTGGCTGCTCATGATCGCCGCGGTCGTGGGGTTCGGCTTCTTCTTGCGTTGGAAGCGCACGCCCGAGGGCGCCTATCGCTGGGACGAGATCGTGCTCAAGCTGCCGCTGTTCGGCGAGCTGGCGAAGATGGTGGCGGTCACGCGGTTTACGCGGACGCTGGCCACGCTGCTCGCGTCGGGCGTGCAGCTCGTCAAGGCGATGGAGATCGTGAAGAACGTCTTGGGAAACCGCGTCCTCGAAGGCGTGGTGACCGACGCCACGGTGAGCATCAAGGAGGGCGAGAGCATCGCCGAGCCGCTCAAGCGATCGGGGCGCTTTCCGAAGCTGGTGGTGCAAATGATCTCGATCGGCGAGCGCTCGGGGGACCTCGAGGGCATGCTGGTGGCGGTGAGCGACAACTACGACGGGATCATCGACGCGCGCGTGACTTTGCTCACGAGCATGCTCGAGCCCATGATGATCGCGGCGATGGGCGGCACGGCCGCGGCGGTCGCGTTCTCGATCCTGATGCCGTTGATGCAGCTCAACGAGTTCGTGCAGTGAGGCGCGCAGAAGATGGCCGGCACACACCAGAGCAAACGAGCCTCGAGCGCCGGAAAGCGGCTGCTCTTTCCGTGGGAGACCCCCGGAGAGGGAGCGATGCGCAGGGCTCGGCGCGGGGCTCGTCCTGCGCTCTTTGTGTCGGTGGTGTTCGCTGCGCTCTACGCGCTCTCGTCGGTGCACGAGCAGCGGCGCGCGATGTTCGCGACGCGCGCGGCGATCACGACGGTGGTGCGCGCGGTCGAGGCGTATCGCGCCGACCACGAGGGCCGCTGCCCGCTCGGCGCAGAGCAGCTCGTGGCGCCGCCGGACGGCGTGCAGCCCTACCTTCGCCGCGTCCCCACGGACGGCTGGGGACGGCCGCTGCGAATTCAGTGTCCAGGGCGGAAGAACCCGGACACCGCGGACGTCTCTTCTTCGGGACCTACGGGGAGCTTCGACGACCCGACGCAGGTGTTCTGAGCCTCGCCCCAAACGATCGATCCAAGACTACTTGAAAAGATGTGCGAGCGTGCTGCTCCAAAGGAGATCATGATGAAGACGGCGAACAAGGGCGCGGCCAAGACCCCCGCGCGAAAGAGCGCAAAGCGGTTCTCACGGTGGATGGCGAAGGCGCACGCGGGCCTGACGCTGATCGAGATCATGATCGTGATCGCGATCATCGCGATGATCGGCGGCGGCGTGACGTTCGCGTTTCAGCAGCAGCGCCGAGCGCAGCGCTCGCAGGCGCTGTCGGACGCGAGGCAGATTCGCTCGATCGCGCAGATGTACTACAGCGAGCATCGCGACTCGTGCCCCACGGTGCCGTCGCTGATCAGCGCTGGGGAGATGGACGCTCGCACCAAGACGAACGACCCGTGGGGAAAGCCCTTCGTGATCGCGTGCAACGGCGACGAGCTCGACGTGACCTCGAACGGGCCGGACGGGCAGCAGGGCTCGGCGGACGACATCACGACGGCCGCGCCGCGCGCGGGTAACTGAGAGAAATCTGTGATGCGACGGGCGCGCGCTGGAATGACCCTGATCGAGATCATGATCGTCGTGGCGATCATGGGGATGCTCTCGTCGGGGATCCTGTTCGGCGCCAACGCCCTGCCGAGGGCGCGGCTGCGCTCGTCGTCGATGCGGCTCGCGGCGGCCTATCGCTTCGCCTACGTGCACGCGCTCACCAGCGGAAAGACCACCCGCGTGAGCTTCACGCTCGGCGGCGCGACGGTGCGCGTCGAAGAGAGCGACGACGCGATGCAGCTCGACCCGAAGGATCCCCTGCGCGCGGGCGGCGCCGAGCAGATCGAGGCCGCTGCGGCGCAGATGGCGGACGCGATCCAGAACCTCCGCCCGAGGGCGCCGCGCGCGCAGTTCACGCCGATCAGCGGCGCGCGGTTTCGACCGCGCGACCTCGATGAGGGCGTGACCTTCGCGAGGCTCTACAGCCAGCACAGCGAAGAGTCGCAGCAAGAGGGCCCCGGTCACGTGTACTTCTTCGCCGGCGGACAGGCGGAGCGAAGCGTCGTTCACCTTCGCAACGGCAGGGGCGAGGTGTTCTCGGTGGTGCTCGACCCGATGACCGGGCGCGCCGAGGTGATGGATCGCGCGGTCGAACCACCGCAGACCGAAGAGCGCGAGGACATCGAGACCGACTCGCGCGAGCGGGTGTTGAGGGAGACGTCGCAATGAGCGAGCGCGGTCCAGACCCTCGCGAGAGCGCCGACGAACGTCGCGCGCGGCTGCGCCTCCGGCGCAAGGCGCTCGGCGTGACGCTCTTCGGCTTCACGCTGCTCGAGGTGATGATCGCGACGGCGATCCTCGCGATGGGGCTGGCGTCGGTGTTTGGCAGCAACGTGATCGCCGCGAGGCGCGTGGCGCACGGGCGGATGATCACGCAAGCGACGATGGTCGGGCAGTGCCGGATGACGCAGGTCGAGGCGTGGATTCGCAAGAACCAGCTCCCGCAGACCAATCAACGCTTGGAAGACCCTCCTGCGATGGGCGGCGAGCGCTGCTGCGACGCGCCTTTCACTTGCGACGCCAACGTCGAGAAGATCGAGCTGCCCAATCCCCCGGAGGTCAGCCGCGACGCGACGAGTCAGCTCCTGGGATCGGCGACGAGCGCGCTCTCGGGTTCGCAGTTTGGCGCGCAAGGCGCGCAAGGCGCGGCGGGAGCCAACCCGCTCTCGGCGCTGGCGGGCGCGCTCGGCGGCCTCGGCGGCGCGGGCGGGGCCAATCCCGGGCAGGGCGCGATGGGCTCGGGCTCGGGCGCTCCCGACGTGCGCGGCGCGCAGGCGGCGGTGCTCGCGGGGATCTATCCGTCGCTCAAGCCGCTGCTCGAGGGCGCGATCCGTCGCGTCACCGTCCGCGTCGCGTGGAACGAGGGCTCGCGCGAGTTCAGCTTCGACCTCGTTCAGTACGTGACCAACCCAGGGCAGACGCTGCAGACGGGCGCGAACATGCCGGGCGTTCCGCAGGACGCGCTCAACAGCTTGCTCGGCGCGGGCGGGCTCGGGGGCGGGCTCGGGGGCGGCGGGGCTCCGACGCCGGGGCAGGGGATCCGATGAGGCCCGCTCGTCGCTCGCGCGCAGGAATGACCCTGCTCGAGGTGATCGTCGCGACGGGCGTCTTCGCGATGATGGGGCTGATGCTCCTCACGGCGTTTACGCACACGGGCAGGATGCGCGATCGGCTGAGCGCGCGGATGGACCGCGATCACCAGGCGCGCACCGCAATTCAACGGCTCTCGCGCGACCTGCGCGGCGCGTTTCTGTCGGCGCACACCAACGGCGCGAATCCCGGGCAAAACGCGGTGCTCACGGCCTTCGTCGCCCGCGAGGGGATGAACGGCGACTCCCTCGAGCTGACCGCGTTCACCCACCGTCGCCTGCGTCGCGGCGCGCACGAGGGAGACGCGTGCGAGGTCGGCTATCGCGTGACCGAGCGCCGAGGCGCGCAGCGAACGACGTACGACCTGATGCGCCGCGCGACGACGCGGATCGACAACGACCCGCAGCGCGGCGGGACGCTCGACGTGCTCGCGCAAGACGTGACCCTGTTCGACCTGAAGTTCTTCGACGAGACCACCAGTCAGTGGACCGAGAGCTGGAGCACGATGAGCGCGACGGGGCAGCCCACGCGCTTGCCGCAGCGCGTGCGAATCATCCTCGAGCTCAAGGACGAAGGTGAGCGCCGTCGTCGTTATGTGACAGAGACCCCCGTGATGATCCAGTCGATGCTTCGCTTCGCGTTGCCGCTGGATTGGCGTTGAACACCGCACTTCACCCTCGAGCCCGCACCCTGATGACCGAGCCCGCAGCCGACCCCGAGAGCCCTAGCGAAGAGCGCGAAGCGCGCGATGTCGCTGGCTCGCGTCGCGCGCGGGCGCGGGGCAAGGCGCGCAAGCGTCGCAAGAACAGCGAGCGCGGCGTGGCGCTGCTCATGGTGCTCACGTCCGTGGCGCTCTTGTACGTGATGGCCCAGCAGACGCGGGACGAAGTCGAGGTCTCGTACGCCGCCGCTGCGACGGGCCGCGATCAGCTCATCGCGCACTACGAAGCCAAGAGCGGGATCAACCTGGGCCGGCTCTTGTTGCACGCCGAGCCGACGATTCGACGCGCCATCATGGTGACGCTCGGCCCGCTGATGGCGCTCTTCGGCGGTCCTCCGGGGCAGATTCCGGTGTGGGAGCAGGCCGACACGTTGTTCGGCGCGTTTCGGCGCGAAGGCGGCGCGCGGTCACTGTCCGAGAGCTTCGGCGTGAGCGAGCAGGGCGCCAAGAACCTCGGCGGGCTCCGCGGCGCGTCGACGAGGACTCGAAGATCAACGTCAACGGCGCGTACCGCGGCGCCGAGGTCTCTCGACGCGAGGCCGCGCGCCTGGTGGGTCTGACGGCGAACCCCGCGTACGAGCCCTTGTTTTCGCAGAGAGACAGCGACGGTCAGTTCACCGATCGAACGACGCTCTTGCGCGAGATCATCGACTACAGCGACGCTGACCAAAACGCCTTCGACATCGGGCAGCTCATCACCAACAACGTGACCGGTCCTGGCGGCGGCGGCCCCGAGGACAACTTCTATCAGTCGCTCAGGCCAGCATACATGCGGCGCAACTCGCCGTTCGACTCGGTCAACGAGCTCAGGATGGTCCGCGGCCTCGGCGACGACGACCTGTGGGCGGCGATCGTCGACCCGGACCCGAGCAACCCGCGCCGTCGCAACCTCACCGTGTGGGGCTCGGGTCAGGTCAACGTGAACACGGCCAACGCGCAGACCTTGCTCGCGCTGATCTGCGCTTTCGGCAGGGCCAACCTCGCGTGCAACGACCCGATCGCGGCCCGGAGGTTCACCACCGGAATCACCATGGTGCAGGGCTTCACGGTCTCGATGGGGCTGCCCATCTTCGGCTCTCCGCAGGTGTTCACGGCGACCTTGCAAGGCCGTGGAATGCTGGGGCAGCTATTCAAGACGATGGCCGGCGACCAGCCCATTCAGATCTCGGACACCGCGAGCCTCGAGCGCGCGATCACCGTCGAGTCGAAGGTCTTCTCGATCTTCGCCGCGGCGCGGGTGGGGCTTTCGTACACACGAATTCATGCGGTGATCGACATGCGGCCGCAGCCGCAGATCGACAGCACCTTTCTCAGGGTGACGACCGGCGGGAGCGACATTCCTCCGCCGCCGCCGGTCATCGACGTGACGCGGCCCAACAGCGTTGCGGCGGGGCCGTCCGGGCAGATTCAGCAGGTCGACGAGCGCGGCGGGACCATCCTCTACTGGCGCGAAGACTGAGCAAGCGAAGACATGGCACTCTATCTTGGAATCGAGTTGAGCGAAGGGCAGCTACGCGTGGTGAAGCTCCGCGCGCAGTACCGAAAGCTCACGATCGAAGGCGTCTACCGCCTCCCTCGTGAGCCTGGGCCCGAGGGCATCACGATGGCCGCGCAGGCGATCCGCGCTTCGCTTCCGCAGACGCCGGACGGCGTGTTCGTCGCGCTGCCCGGCAGCGACGCGTCGCTGCGACCTTTGTCTCTGCCCAAGGCCCTTCTGCGCCGAGGTCCGAAGGTCCTGACCGCAGAGCTCGAAGGGCAGATCCCGTTCGACGTCGAGACCGCGGTGATCGACGCGCAGGTCGTCCGCGAGGGCGAGGTGACCGAGCTCATCGCAGCCGCGGCGCGCATCGAGCGCGTTCAGACGGTCATCGACGCGCTCAAGGCAGCGGACCTCGACCCGCGCGAGGTGGGCGTGATGCCGCTGTCGCTCGGCGAGCTGTCCTCGGCCTACGTCGAGTGGAGCTCGGCCGAGCCGATCCTGGTGGTGCACGCCTACGAGTCGCGCGCGGACCTGTGCGTGATCGCGTCGGGGCGCGTTCAGTTCGCGCGCACGCTCACCGGACAAAACAGCGGCCCGGTGCGCGAGCGCTCGATCCGCCAGTCCCTGGGCGCCTTTCTCGGGAGCGGAGGAACGAGCGTCGTCGCCGCATACCTGCTCGGCGAGGAGGGGCACCTGTACGACGAGGCCGTCGCCAAGGCCTCTGGCCTCGACGCGACGGGCGTGCGCATGTACCCGCCGCAGGGCAGCGTCGCGATCGCGCCCGACGTCAACCCCGAGGAGCTTCGCCTCGCGCCGACGGCGCTCGCTCTCGCGCTGCGGGGCGTCTCGAAGGCCTCGCGCATCGACCTTCGCAAGGGCCCGCTCGCGGTCAAGGGCAACGTCACGATCCTGCGCGAGCGGGCGCCGTTGCTCGGCGCGCTGCTCGGCGCGGTGATGTTCACGTGGCTCGGCGCGACCACCGCGCGCTACTACTCGAGCGCGTCGGAGCGAGACCGCCTCACCGCGGCGCTCGCGGTGGTGACGCAAGAGGTCTTCGAAGAGCGCATCACCGATCCGCAGCTCGCCATCGCCAAGGCCCGAGGATCCGGCGAGACGCTGCAAGACCCCATGCCTCCCGCGGACGCCTTCGACGTCGTCGGGACGATCTCGAGCAAGATCCCAGAGGGCACACGAAATCATGACATCACGCAGCTCGAGGTCAGCGACGAGCGCGTGCAGGTGCAAGGGATCGCCGCGACCGTCCAGGACCGCGACAGCATCGTCGAGGCGCTGAAGACCTACGAGTGCTTTCAAAACGTGACGCCCGGCCGCACGACGAGCGGCTCGGACAATCGTCAGCAGTACACGTTGGATGTGGAGTTTCGCTGCCCGGGCCGCGCGTCGAGCGCGCGCAGGCCAGGCGGCGCGAGCGCAGGGTCGGGCTCGGGGTCCGGCTCGAGCGCGGGCGGCGCGACCACGGGAGGCTCCAGTGGCAGCAACTGACTCCATTCGCGCGGCGATCCGCGGCATGTCGCCGAAGGACAAGAAGCAGCTGGTCATCTTCGGCAGCGTGCTCGCGATCGGGCTGGTGTTCTTGCTGTGGCTGCTCTCGTACGCGCTCTTGAGCGGGCTCGAAGAGCAGCGCGCGGCCACGCTGGACGCGCTTCGCGTGATCCGCGCCGAGCGCACACGAATTCGACAGCGCCAGCAGCAGCGGGCGCAGGTGCTCGCGCGCTACGAGCAGCGCGCGCCAGCGCTCGGCAGCTTCATCGAGCAGGCCGCGCGCGCCGCGGAGGTCACGGTGACCGAGACCAACGATCGCCCAGTGCAGCGCGTGGACGGCGGCCGCTTCGAGCGACGCAGCACGTCGATTCGCCTGCGCTCGATCAACCTGCAAAAGCTCGTGGCCTTCATGGCGCAGATCGACAACGCGACGTTTCCCGTGTCGATCACCACGCTCAGGCTGCGCAAGCGCTTCAACGAGAGCAACAACTACGACGTGGACGAGATGGTGATCACGACCTTCGACCGAGTGCGTCGCGCAGGGGAGCCTCGAGGCGATCGTGACGGCGGCGTCGCGCGGCCCGCGGTGCCGGCGGTGCGAGTCGCTGTTCCCTCGGGCTCGCCCGTCGCGATCCCGTCGACCGGAGCGCCGCGATGAACGAGCGAACGCGCGAGATCGCACTCAAGGTGCTGAGATACGCAGGATATCCTGTGTTTTTTCTGACCTTCTTCGTGCTCTTCGTCTACTGGACGTTTCCGTACGACCGACTGAAGGAGTTCATCATTCACCAGGTCGAGGCGCCGCGCTCGACCGGCGCAGGGACGGTGGCGCCGTCCAACATGCACCTGGAGATCGACGAGCTCGGCCCGACGTTCTTTCCGGGGCTCACGGCGCGAGGGGTGCGGGTGACGTGGCTCCCGCAAGCGCAGGGGCAACGGCCGATCGTGGCGCGTATCGACCGCGCCACGGTGCACGTCGGTCTCATCGGGCTCATCTTCGGCCGCGCCAACGGCGACCTCTCGATCGAGGGCATGGGCGGCACCGTCGAGTCCACCTTCGAAGCGGTGATCAACGGACCGCGGCCGGGGCTGCGCAAGCTCAAGCTCGAGACCAAGGGCGTCCGCGCCAACGAGGTCGGCCCGCTCGTGCAGGCGATCGGGCTGCCGGTGCAAGGTCGGCTCGACACGACGATCGAGCTCGAGGTCCCCGACGGGCAGATCAACCGCGCGTCGGGCCGCGCGAGCCTGACGCTGGCCGCCTTGAAAATTGGTGACAACGTCGCGCAGTTTCAGATCCCCGGCTTCGGCGGCGTCACCATCGCCCAGATCGACGCAGGAACGCTCGCAGGAGCGGTCACCATCCGCGACGGCGTCGCCACGATCGAGCGCATCGGCGCGAGGTCGCGAGACCTGAACCTCGCGCTGAGCGGCCGCGTCGAGCTCCGCGCAGACCCCGCGCAGACCGGGATCAATCTACTCACACGATTTCAACTCACCGACGAGTTTCGAAACAAGAACGAGCAGTCCACGCGCATCATGATGGTGCTCGACATGGTCCCCGACCTGCGCGCCGCGCGCGGCCAAGACGGCATGATCGCCCTGCGCTGCCGCGGCACCGCGGGTCGAGGCGTGCGGTGCAACCCGGAGGGCGCCGCGGAGGCGCCCGGGGGCTTCGGCGAGCCGCGCAGAGGGTTCTGAGCGGTAGATTCCGCGAACGGGAGGGCGTCGAGCGGCGCGCTGACGCTGGCGCGAGGGCTCAGCGACCGGCGCTCACAGCCGTCGAATTCGTGTGTCCATCGCCGCGGGCGTGTCTGCCGTCGCGTACGGCGCGCCTGCGTCCGCGGACGCCCTCGGGTGAAAGCGTCGGAAGTACTCCGCGAGCGCCCACTGCTCGCGACCGACGTCGATGAATCCGTCGTTGAGCGTCGGCGTCGCGTCGAGCTCGACGCGGTTGTAGAAGGCCGCGTTGTCCCTCGCGAAGCGAGGAAACGGATAGCCGTCGCCGCCGACGTTGCTCGCCTCGGTGGCAGAGCCGGTGAGAAAGCTCAGCGTCACGAGGCGAATACGACGGTCCGCGGCGCCGACCACGAGCCCGTCGCGGACGATCACGTCGTCGCTCCCGTCCGCCCGTCGAACCACGAGCAAGCGCACGCGCGCGCCGGACGTCCGCACGAGCGGCATCGCCGCGTCTGTGCTGAGCACCTGCGCGGTCTGCGAAGGGTCGTACTCGACGCGCGCCCCACCAATCTGCGGAAACGCGCCGGGCGACGCGCCCATCGCCACGCCCGAGAAGGCGTGCTCGAAGATGATCTGCAGCTGCGCGGCGGTCACGGTCACCGCCGTGAGCCCGTTGTTGAATCGAAGGCTGTTCTCGATGTCGAGCTGAGAGACTTCGCCAGCGAGCTTGCCCGCGGCCGGGTTTGCGGCGGGCGGCTCGAAGGTCGGCATCGCGCCGGCTCCGACGGTGCCGATGCTGTCGCGGATTCCTCCGCCGTTCTTGATGGACAAGAGCACGGTGGGGTCGCTGCGGCCGGGGGTCCCTTCGCGCGCGGCCCAGAGGTTTGCGTCGGCGGAGAGGTTTCCGAGGTTGGTCTCTTCGGTGCGAACCGAGCCGCGCAGACCGTTGAGGTACACGCTAGATCGTCCGACGATCACGCCGTCCTTGCTGTTGATCACCCCGCGGACCGCGTCCGCGATCGATCGCACCTCGGGGTCGACCATCGCGCTCGCGCCGAGCCGCGTGACGCCCGCCTCGTCCGTGGCGTACGAGCCCGACGTGCGCGCGTCGTGGCCGTCGCGGATGAGCACCCCTCGCGCGTCGAAGCGCGCCATGAACCGGCCGACGTAGCGATAGTTGGCACCTGTATTCAAGACGGCGACGGGCTCGGCGCTGGCGTTGGTGCGCCAGAGCGGGTACGGGTTGGCGCGGGTGTCGCCCGCGCGCAGGGCGTCGTCGTCGTCGGCCCACACCGAGTGGTTTCCGCCGGCGAGGATCACGTCGACGTTGCGCAGCCGCGGCGCGAGCTCGTCGGCCTCGACGTTGAACTGCTGCATGTGCGCCATCACGATGACCTTGTCGACGCCTGCGGTGGTGATGGCGTCGACGCGCGCCTGGATGATCGAGGCGAGCATCGCGTAGTCCGTCGCGCTCGACGGGCGCGTCACGACCGTCTCGGGCCGCGAGATCTGCGGGAGCAGCGGCGTGGTCGCGCCGACGAGCCCGATGCGCTGTCCGTCGACGGTGAAGATCACGCTCCCTGTGATTCTTCCGTGCAATGACGTGTTCGACGGGTCGCCCGGCAGGTCGTTGGCGATCACGCGGCCGCGCAGGTCGCTGTTGCCCGAGAAGTCCAGGTTGGCGCTGAGGTAGACGAACTTCGCGCCGCTCCAGAGCACGCCCGCGTCCGCTCCGCCGGTGCTCGTCGGAAAGATGATGTTCGCGATCTCGCGCGTGCCGTTGTCGAACTCGTGGTTGCCGAAGCTCGCCGCGTGCCAGCCCATCTCGTTGAGCATGGCGATGTCGGCTCGGCCCGCGCCCGCCTGAACGATCTGCGAGACCGCGTTGAGGGCGGGGTCGCCGCCCGCGTTGTAGAAGACGCCGGGCAGCCAGAGATCACCGTTGTTGAGCTTGAGCGTGCGCGCGGACATCGTTGCTTCGAGCGAGCGCAGCACCGCCGAGAATCGGGGCGCGTCGTCGATGGCGCCGAGGCCTGCCTCCTGGTCGGACGCGTGAAGGATCTGCAGCGTAAACGCTGGCGGCGGCGCGTCTGGCGAGCTGTCGGCTGCGTCGCTGGCGGCGGTGTCAGTCGCAGCGTCAACCGGAGTCGTGTCGGGCGCAACGATGTCCGTTGTCGGAACGTCGCTCGGTAGCGTGCGGTCTTCGGGCACATCGAGGCCGAGGTCCGTAGCGCTGTCCAACGTCGCGCTGTCAGCCGCGTCGCTGGTTGTGACTGGGGGGCTGCAGGCCGCGAGCATCATGCCCGTGAGGCTCGTGACGACCAGCGAGAGTAGAGAGGATCGGCGACTGAATCGATAGCGTGTCATGGGGAGGGATCTCACAAAGGCGACGGGGGAGCCGTCTGCCCGCGCAGTGAACCGCGAAGCGGTTGCGACGGCGGCACAGCGGCGTGTCTGCTCGGTGTCACGCAAAGCAGCGTGGCGATCGACAGCGCGTCGATGTTTGTCGTGAGAGCGCGCGCGCCGCGCTGCTCAGCGCGATGCAGCATCCGCGTCGGAGACGACGCCCGCGTCGACCGTCCTCGCGGTGCGCGTCGCGGTGCGTACGATCGCCTGCGCTCGGGACACAAAGAGCAGCACCGACGCGTGCGGCATCGGCGAGCAGGGGGTCTCCCACGAGATCGAACGCCCTTGTGATTGCACGCGGAAGGACTGCTGGGCGATCGCTTCACACAGAGACCCCACAGGCGCCATGACCCACCGGACCCGCTGTCGCTCTGCGCGAAGCTGCTGGAGCTGCGATGGAGAGAGCTGTCCCGAGCTGCCGTTGATCGTGAATCGTCCGTCGTCTTCGACGCGCAGCTCGGACACTCTCGCCCGCGGGTGCGACAGCAGGGCGTCGCTGATGGGTCGCTCGGTCACGATCAGCAGCGGAGCGCGCTGCGCGCTTCCCTCGGGGCCAACCACGAGCGACGAAGCGGACGCCAAGAGGACTGAACCGAGGAGAAGTCGCTTCGTTGCTCGGCGCTGCATCGTGCGCCGATGGTAAGGGCATTCGAGGCGCACGGTGACACGCGGCGGCTAAGGTGTGATTGCGGATCGTGCGCGCCACATTGCCAACGGTCGAGCCAGGGAGCTCAGCGAGTGTGCGTGCGTTCGGGGTCTGCGGGTCTGCCCCCGAATGAATTCGGGGGCAGTGCGCGCCGCAGGAGCGTCGCGGGCCATGCGCCGCGAGGCAGCGCAT
>LNEO01000182.1 GCA_001465015.1 Deltaproteobacteria bacterium Ga0077539
CCAACCCGAGCGCCGCGGCTCGCACCGGGTTCTTGCTGGTGTTCGGCTCGAATCCGGACGCGGGGCGCACCTCGCCGCCGGCGTGCGCGTTTCGCAGGCCGATGTCGCTCTACGTGGTCGCAGACGAGCGCAATTTCGCCGACAACGTCGCGGGCGACGTCAGCAGTCGGGTCAACGACGTCGTGGATCTGCCGGGCGTGCCGAGCACGATGGGCAGGGTGTTCGCGCTCGGCGCGGGCGACCTCGACGGCGATCGCGTTCCCGACGTGGTGTATCGCTCTGCGGACCTGGCGTTCGGGCCGTTTCGCGGGCCTGCGGTCGAGATCCTCTCGGGTCGAACGCTCGCCACGTGCGTGTCCTCTGCGTGCCCCGCGGGGGCCGTGCGCGACGCGTTCGTGCGCGACGGAGACTACATGGCGATCGGCGTGCGAACGCTCGGCGCGCCGCACCGGCTCGTCGTGCCCGCGCAGAGCCCGATCGTGACGCGCTGGGGATCCTCGATCGCCCTCGCGGACGTCACGCGAGACAGCGTCGCTGAGCTCTTTGTCGGCTCTCCCGACGAGTCGTTTGGCGGTGATTTCGCTGGCGCCGTGATCGCCTACCGCGGAGGAACGGCGCTGACCCAAGCGGCCCTCACGGGCGATCCGTGGTTGATCGCCGTGGGCGCGACGCGCGAGCGCGGAGACTTCGGCGCGTCGGTCGCGTCGATGTCGAGCAGCGCTGGGTCGTTCTTGCTCGTTGGATCGCCGCTCGCGTCTCGCGGCGGAGCGGGAGGCGAGCTCGGCGCCGGCTACCGATGGCGCGTGGAGGTTCCGTGATGGTCAAGGCGTTCGAGATGCGCAGCGCGCGCTCGTTGGCTGTGTTGTTGTTGGCGGTCTCGTCGTGCGCGCCAACGCCACCACCGACGACCAACCCCGATATGTTGCCGGTGCCGATCGCGATGGCGCGAATGCCCTTCGTCGCTCGGCGCGTCGCGCTGCCCGGCGGAGCCCAGGCGTTTCGCGGCTGGATGGGCGACGAGGGACAGGCGGTGGTCGTCACGCGAGACGGTCGATTCTTCTCGATCGACGCGCGAGGGACGGCGTCGTCCATCGATCGCGCTCCTGGAGAGAGCCCGACGGCAGACGACGTCCGCGTCTCGACGATCGTCGCGCGCGGGCCCGCCGAGCTCTTCGCGCTCACGCCGGGCGCGGGGCTGCTCGTGCAGAACTCCCTCGTGCGCTCTGCGCAGCTGCCGATGTTTCTGCGAGGAGCGCGGACGTTTACGCGGCTCGGCGAAGAGGCGCTGTGGGCGACGCCCACGGGGCTCTATCTCGGGCTGCTCTCGCGGTGGGTGCGCGTCGATGACCCGCGGGGCGCGGTGACCAACGTCGAAGAGCTCGCGACGGTGAGCTCGACGCTCGGCCGCGAGGCGTGGCTCCGCGTGGGCACGGGCGTGCGTCGCGTGCGAGTGCGCGAGGGATCTGCGCCGGCCTTCATCGAAATGCCGACGAACATCGAGCTCGGCACGGTGCACGGGCTCGCTTCGATGGGCGACGACCGCGCTGTCGTGGCCTCGTCGCGAGGGGTCTTGTTCTTGAAGGGAAACGAGGCGTCGGGCTTCGGCATCGGCGGCGGGCGACAAGATCCCGACGCGGTCTCGGGCGGCGGCGGCTTCGCGTGGGTCCTGTGGGGAACGGACATCCTTCGCACCGACGGCGTTCGATGGGAGGCGCTCGCTCGAGACCCCAAGCTCGGGCAGCTCTCGCGGATCCACGCGGACTCGACGGGCAACAGCGCGATCGCGATCGACGATGACGGCGGAGTGATCCGGGTGGACGTCGAAGAGCGGGTGCGCATCTCTGGCGTTCGTGACGGCGAGGTGGTGGTGGCGCCGACCGCGCCGCTCGAGGTCACTCCGTGGCGCGACGGCAACCCGACCTCGGTCGAGTACTTCGTCGACGGCGAAATGATGCCGAGCGCGCGCAGGACCGAGGCTCCGTGGGGTTGGGGCTACACGGTCGAGACGGGCTCGATGGGCATGGCGATCGTCACGCACACCGGGGCGCGGACGCGCGAGCTCGCGTCGCAGCTCCCGCGGCGGATGGAGGGCCCCTTCGGGACGCACTCGGTGCGGATCGTCGTTCGTTACGGCGACGCGGCGATCGCGCGGACCGTGGGCTTCGGCTATGCGTCGCCGTTCGGTCGCGTGCCGACGTACGCGGCGGACATTCAAGCGCTCTACCAGGCTCGCTGCGCGCGGTGCCACTCGAACTCGGTCGCCGAAGAGCTCGGGACGTTTCGTCTGTTGTCGCAGCGACGCGTGCCGCTGAGGCTCGCGCTGCGCGAGCGTCGCATGCCGCCGGACTTTCCGCTCGACCCCGTCTCCGAGGCGCTGTTTGTCGCCTGGATCGACGGCAACGTGCCGGAAATGTGAGCGAAAATTCAGCCAGAAATCACGTGACATAGCGTGTCACGCCTCGGGTGCGCGCGCGTGAAACAGAGCGTACGGTGCTCGGTACGGGCAGACGAAGCGCTGCTCGAACCACGGAGAGCACGCGATGACGACTGTGACCGAACCGACCCGACGAAAGAACCTGTACAAGGGCTCGATGACCGGCGCCGAGGCGCGCGAGAAGCTCTCGCGCACGGCGCGGCGGATCGGCCTGGGCAAGCTCGAGGTGAGCAGGGGCGAGGGCGAAGGGGCGAAGGTCGCCTTCACGTTCAAGGGCGCGCGCGTCGAGCGCGCGTGTGACACGCAGAAGACGTTCGACGCGAACATCGCGTGCCTCGCGCTCTGGCTCGAGGATCGCGCGCGCAACATCGAGCGCGCGATCGAGACCTTCGCCGAGGCCTTCGCAGACAGCATGGCGCTGGCCATCGTGGGCGCTGGCGCCGAGAGCGACGCGAGCTCGTCGAAGAAGGGGCTCTACACGGGAGAGCGCACGATCGAGCAGAGCATCGAGGTGTTTCGCTCGAGCCTCGAGCGGCTGGGCATCGCCGAGGGCGACGTGAAGCTCAACTGGGATGGCGAGGCGAACAACGCGCGGCTGCGCATGCGATTGCCGTCGGGCGCGATCGTCGAGAAGGTCTCCAAGCGTCAGGTCAACGTCGTCGCAAACGTCGCGGCGCTCGCGCTGTGGCTGCAGTCCCGCACGAAGAACTGGGAGCGCGGGATCGAGAGCATGGACCTCGACCGGGTGTTCGCGGGCAACCTCTTGCCTGCGCGCGTCGCCTGACGTGGGCAAAGCATCCCCGAGCTGTGGATCGGAGCCGAAGCCGCCATGGGACTGCGAACCATCTCGTTTCGAGTGAAGCCTTCACCGGCGCTCTCAGCG
The DNA here is from genome assembly GCA_001465015.1 of Deltaproteobacteria bacterium Ga0077539. Taxonomy (GTDB): domain Bacteria; phylum Myxococcota_A; class Polyangia; order Polyangiales. The sequence goes on from LNEO01000182.1 coordinate 3,318, forward strand.
CTGTTCACGTTGGACACCTCGCCGACGATGGGCGCGACGTTTCGCGCCGCGCTCGACGACGAGCTCTCGCGCGTTCGTGAGCCGCTCTCGCTGCTGGCCGAGTGCGTGTGGTGGCTCGCGGACCGAAAGCACTTTCGCCGCACGCGCGATGGCGCGAAGGACTCGGGCGCGTGGAAGCCGGGCAAGCCCGTGCGCACGACGTCGCTCTTTGACGGCGAGCTCGCGGTCGACGTGGCCGAGCTGTCAGCGGAGGTCGAGTCCGGAGACGAGGCCGCGCGCGTCACGTCCGTCGCGGTTCGCAGCGTCGCAGACGCGCTGCGCGACGGGGCGTTGGTGATCGCCGACGACGCTCGCGCGGGCAGGGTTCGCACGACCGTCGCGGGGCTGGCCAAAGAGATCCGCGCGCACCTCGAGCGCGCCGAGCGCGCTGCGCATCGGGCCGCCGAGCGCAGCGCGAAAGAAGAAGAGCGAGAGCGGCAGGCGCGCGAGCGCGAACGAATCGAGCGCGAGCGCGAACGAATCGAGCGCGAGCGCGAGAGGCTCGAGCGCGCCCGCGAGCGCGACGAGAAACGGGCCCGCGAAGAAGAAGCGCGACGCGCGCGCGAGGCGCGCAGCACGAAGGCTCACGCCGGCAAGCGCAAGGCGAAGCCGTCGAGCTTCGGCGGGCTGCCCGACGACGCCGAGCCCGAGGATCGAACGAAAGAGCGAGAGCAGCTCTCTCCGCGGGGATTGCCGCTCGACGCGGAGTTCTTTCTCGACGAGGCGCGGCTGCCGTGGCCGTGCGAGGCTCGCGCGCTCGACAGCGCTCGCAAGGTGCTGCTCGCGCGCTTTCACCCTGATCGCGCGGGCGAGGGCGCCACGGCGCAGTTTCAGCGCGCGATGCGCGGATATCAGGCGCTGATCAAGGCGATCGAGAAGGGCTCGCCCAGCGCGCGACCCCCCGAACACGCGGCGAGCGTCGCGGCGGCACATGCAATCAAGAGCGCTCCTGCGGCGACCGCGCCCGTGTCGGGCGCTCCCGAGGCCAAGGCCCGCAAGCGCTCGCCGCGCGTCGAGCACGCGGAGTCCGCGCCGACCGTCGCGCCCAAGGTCGCGACGAGGGTCGAGCGCCCCGCGGTCTCGAGCAGCGCACCTGCGGGAGAGTGGCCGCCGCGCGCACCTCGGGCTGGGGCGAAGTAATCCTCTTCGCGATCGGCTCGAGTTTCCGCCTCATCAACCCTCTCGGGCGGCCCTCGTTCGCTTCGCGTCCAGCGCAGATTTCTCGGATCGCTCGGGCGCTGTGCGCGATGGTGCCACCTCCGGTTCGCACCATGACGCCGCCCGCAACCGAGGTGTCCGTGTGATTTTATCGAGGCAATCGTTGGCGATTCGCCTGCAAAATCCCATACACTGCGCGGCCAGTTCATGAACCGCGATTTCGGGATCAACCAGGCCGTCGTCGAAGAGCTCTATCTCCGTTACATCGACAACCCCCAGTCTGTTCCGGAGCACTGGAGAAAGTACTTTCTTCAGCTCGATCACGAAGAAGTCGCGGCGCCCGTCGAAGCGCGCCCTTCGAACGGCAACGGCTCGTACGCCGCCGCCCCGACGATCACGCAAGCAGCGCAGCGCGCAGCCGCTGCGACCGAGGCGTCTGCGACGACCGCCAAGGTCTCTGGGCTCGTCAACGCGTTTCGTTCGCGCGGGCACTTCTTCGCGAAGCTCGACCCGCTCGGGCTCGAAGCGACGCCGGCGCCCGAGCTCACGACGGACGCGTTTGGTTTGACCTCCGCCGAGCTCGACGCGACCGTGAGCACGGACTTCGGCTCGGGCGGCGTGCTCACCGTGCGCGAGCTCGTCGGCCGCTGCGAAGAGACCTACTGCCGCACGATCGGCGTCGAGTTCATGCACATCGAGTCCTTCGAAGAGCGCGAGTGGCTTCGCTCGCGCATGGAGGCCACGCTCAACCGCACGACGCTCGCGCCCGCCGTGCAGCGACGGGTGCTCGCCAAGCTCACCGAGGCAGAGGTCTTCGAGCAGTTTCTTCACACCAAGTACGTCGGCGCCAAGCGATTCTCTTGCGAGGGCAGCGAGAGCGTCATCCCCCTGGTCGACCTGCTCATCGAGCGCGGGGCCGAGCTCGGCGCGAGCGAGGTCATCATCGGTATGGCCCACCGCGGCCGCCTCAACGTCCTCGCCAACATCTGCGGAAAGCCCGTGCGAGACATCCTCGCTGGCTTCGAAGACAAAGACCCCGAGAAGCACCTCGGCCGCGGCGACGTGAAGTACCACATGGGCTACTCGAACGACGTGCAGACGTCCTCGGGCAAGACCGTGCACTTGTCGCTCGCGTTCAACCCCAGCCACCTCGAATTCGTGGGTCCTGTCGTCAACGGTCGCGTCCGCGCCAAGCAGGATCGCATCGGCGAGGACCGCAGCGCCGTGGTGCCCCTCGTGATCCACGGCGACGCCGCGGTGATCGGGCAGGGCATCGTGGCCGAGACCCTCAACCTGATGAACCTCGAGGGCTACACCACGGGCGGCACCGTCCACGTGGTGATCAATAATCAAGTCGGCTTCACGACGTCGCCCTGGGACTCGCGCTCGACCCGGTACTGCACGGACATCACGCGCCTGCTCAAGATGCCGGTGTTTCACGTCAACGGAGAGGACCCCGAGGCCGTCGCGTGGGTCACGACCCTCTCGATCGAGTACCGCCAGCGCTTCGGCAAGGACGTGTGCATCGACCTCTACGGCTATCGCAAGTATGGCCACAACGAGGGCGACGAGCCGCGCTTCACGCAGCCGCTCATGTACGCGGTGATCGACAAGCGGCCCTCGGTGCGCCACGCGTACGTCGAGCAGCTCGTGTCGCTCGGGTCCATCACCGCGTCGGAGGCCGAGAAGATCGCTGCAGACAAGCGCGCAGCGCTCGACGCCGCGCTCGAAGCGACGCGAAAAGACCCGTCCGCGCCGCAGATTTCGGCCTTCGCGGGCCTCTGGCAGAAGTACCGTCCGGGCCTCGACGCCGATGCGCCCGAGGCGAACACGGCCGTTCCCGTCGAGACGCTGGTGAAGCTGGCCGAGGGGCTGCTCGCGTGGCCCGAGAGCTTCAGCGCGAACCCCAAGGTCTCGCAGCTCTGGAAGAAGCGCCTCGACACGATCAAAGAAGGAAGGACCATCGAGTGGGCGACGGGCGAGGCGCTGGCCTTCGCGACGCTGTTGTCCGAGGGCGTGCGCATTCGGCTCTCGGGGCAGGACGCGCGGCGAGGGACGTTCTCGCATCGTCACGCGGCGCTCACCGACAGCAAGACCGCGAAGAAGTGGTCTCCGTACGACCTCGTCACCAAGGCGCCCGCGAAGCTCGACGTGTTCGACTCGCCGCTGAGCGAGGCGGGCGTGATGGGCTTCGACTACGGCTTCTCGCTGGATTACCCGGACGCGCTCGTGGTCTGGGAGGCGCAGTTCGGAGACTTCGCCAACGGAGCGCAGGTCATCATCGACCAGTTCTTGTCCGCGGCAGAAGACAAGTGGCAGCGCTTGTCGGGGCTCGTGTTGCTGTTGCCGCACGGCTTCGAGGGCGCAGGCCCCGAGCACTCGTCGGCGAGGCTCGAGCGCTTTCTGCAGCTCGGCGCAGAGGACAACATGTACGTGGTCAACATGACGACCGCGGCGCAGCTCTTTCACGTGCTGCGTCGGCAGGTGCATCGCCCGCTGCGAAAGCCGCTGGTGGTCATGACGCCGAAGTCCATGCTGCGCACGGCGTTTTCGCCGATCGAAGACTTTGCCAAGGGCAGCTTTCGCCGCGTGATCCCGGACAGCGGCGTGGTCGGCGACAAGAAGGTCGACCCGAAGAAGGTCACGCGCGTGCTCGCGTGCTCGGGCAAGCTCTACTACGAGCTCGAGGAGGCGCGCGCCAAGCGCGATCGCACGGACGTCGCGATCGTGCGAATCGAGCAGCTCTACCCGCTCTCGCAGAAGGAGCTCGACGCGGCGCTCGCTCCGTACGGAGAGAAGACCCCCTTCGTTTGGGTGCAAGAAGAGCCGTGGAACATGGGCGCCTGGTACCACCTCGCCGCGCGTCTCCCGAAGATGCTCGGAAAGCACTCGCTCGAGTGCGTCGCCCGTGACGAGAGCGCGTCGCCCGCGACGGGCTCGCCCGCGAGCCACAAGATCGAGCAAGCGCGGCTGATCGACCAGGCGTTCGGGGCGAAGTAGCCGCAGGACCGGGGGGACGGCTGTGGATCGCGCAGCCCACCGCGGGTACGTGCGCACAATGCGCTGCGTATTCACTGACGACTTGATTGTGTGGTCCGTGAAGGCGTGAAGGTCGGCGCGGCGCAGCGACGGCCCCAACGCAGCGCCGCCCCCGAGCGCGTGGCGCTCGAGAGCGGCGAGCTCCCCTCCCTTGTGTCTCGTTCAGGCCCTCACCCCCAGCGAGGGCCCGTCGTCTTCAAGGCGCGTCGTAGCGCATGTTGAAGATGTGCTGGCTGCTCGTGTTGAGCGTGTCGTTGAACACGACGCCGACGCCGCGGGGCGTCGCGAGGCCCGAGAGGCGCGATCCGCGGTGCAGCGTGTCGAGCGGCCCAAACGTCGAACTGGCGACGAGCGGGATGATGCCGCGGCAGTCCGGCATGCCGGCGGCGCCGGTGCTGCCGTCATCGTTGCAGCTGACCTGCGCGCCGGTCTGCGCGCTGCGCACGTACATGATTGGATCGTAGGTCGTCGCCGACGTGTTGATCGGACGACGCGTGAAGAGCGCGCCGGGATCGCTGCGGCAGACGCTGAAGAGCTGACGCGTCGCCGTGGCGCCGCAGGTGAGGAACCAGCGAGCCTGCTCCGAACCCGTCACTCCGCCGCACGTGCCGCTCGCGATGCTGCCAGCAGCGCCGAGCGTCTGGTTGCCGGTGTTGCCCGCGCCCGTGATGCGGTTCGGGATGAACCCGCGCGCGACGCTGCTCGGAACGTACTGCAGGTGCAGCTGGAAGGCGCCCGTTCCGCAGCCGGAGACCGCGAGGAAGTAGACGCCAGCGGCAAAGAAGCCCGCCGAGCGTGACTGCAGCCCGCTCGTGAATCCTCCGCCCGTGCCGCAGCCCGCGTCGTCGTTGCAGAGACCCGGGTTCGAGAAGCCGTTCGCTGCTTGCGCAGGGACGAGCGCGCCCGCCGCGTCCGTGAAGAAGATCGAGGTGTCGTAGCTCGATCCAGAGGTGTCGACGTACACGACGCCCGGCGTCGGAACGCTGAAGCGGTACCAAACGTTGCCCGACGTGTCGCAGCCGCAAGCCGTCGTCGGACCGTCGACGAGCGCGTTGGCGGTCGTTCCGTTGACGACGACTTCGCGCGCCGGGTTGAGCCCGACCGTGATCGCGCTGGTGCGCACATCGTTGGTCGGGCGGCAGGTGCCCGCCTGGCAGCTGTTGCCCGCGGTGCAGCGGTTGCCGCACGAGCCGCAGTTGTTGTTGTCCGTCTGGAACGCCGTGAGCGCGATGCACATCCCGTTGCACTGCGTGGTGCCCGGGCCGCAGAGCGAGTTGCACACGCCCGCGCTGCAGGTCGCCGGAGCGGTGCAGCGGCGCGCGCACATCCCGCAGTTGTTGATGTCGGTCTGCGTGTTCACGCACGTCGCGGTCGCGCCCATGCCGCACGCGGTCTGACCGATCGGGCAGCGGCAGACACCCGCGGTGCAGGTCTGCGCCGCGCCGCAGCGCGTCCCGCACGCCCCGCAGTTGGCCTCGTCCGTCGCAGTGTCGACGCAGGTCGCGCCGCAGGCCGTGCGACCCATCGGGCAACGGCAGGCGCCGGCCTGGCAGCTCTGGCCGCCCATGCAGACGGTCCCGCACGCGCCGCAGTTGTTGTTGTCGGTCTGGACGTTGATGCAAGTCTGCATTCCGCCGATGTCGCAGAGGCGGCTCGGCGCGGCGCACGTCGTGCGGCACATGCCCGCCGTACACGCCTGGCCCGCGGGGCACGCGGTGCCGCACGTGCCGCAGTTGGCGTTGTCCGTCTGCAGATCGACGCAGCTCGAGACGCCCATCATCGTGCAGCGCATCTGGCCCGCCGGGCACATCGCCGGCTGGCAGACGCCCATGTTGCACGACTCGCCGGACGGGCACGCGTTGCCGCACGAGCCGCAGTTCATCGTGCTGGTCTGCACGTTGACGCAGGTCATCGCCGGCGCCGTCGGCGTACAGTCGATCTCACCCGCGGGGCACATGCGGGCTGCCATACAAGCGCCCATCACGCAGCGCTGGCCTGCGGCGCAGGCCATGCCGCACATCCCACAGTTGTTGACGTCGGTCTGCGGGTTGACGCAGCCGCCGCCACAGGCGATTTCGGGCGCGGTGCACATCACCGACGGACGGCACATGCCTGCGTTGCAGGTCTCGCCCGCGGCGCACATGCGATCGCACATTCCACAGTGAAGCGGGTTGGTCTGCGTGTCGACGCAGGCGCCGCCACAGACCATTTCGCCTGCCATGCACATCGGGCCCACGCCCGTGTCTGCCGGTCCGATACCCGTGTCTGGATCGACGCCCGTGTCCGCGGGACCGATGCCGGTATCCGGATCGACGCCGCTGTCCGTCACGACACCAGTGTCGCCGCGCACGTCGGGGCGGACGCCTGTGTCTGTCGGTGTTGGCGTTGGCCCCCCGCAGGCCGCGAGCCCGACGGCCGCGACGAGCGTGCACCATGTGGTAGTTCGATTCATTAGTCTTTCCTTCGCAATGGATAGTGGGACGCACAACTCGGAGGCGCGAAGTCGCATCGCGAATCGCTCCTCCGAAATGATGGCGCACTGTCGCAGACTTGACCGCGATCGCAAGCCCACGTTGCACGAATTTGTCGTAAACTCCGCGGTGAACTACTTGCGCATGCTCTGCACAAGTCGCGCGAGCGACGCATGGGCTGCACAGATCGTGCGACGGACGGGCTGCGCAACCCGCGGTCGTGTTTCCTTCAAACTCCGCCGTCGACGACGACCGTTGCTCCGGTCATGTATGCCGCGCGGTCACTCGCGACAAACGCGCAGAGCTCGGCGACTTCTTCGAAGGTCCCCACGCGACCGAGCGCTGTGTGTTCTAGGTAGTCCTTCAAGCGATGGTCAGGCAAGTTGCGGCCGAGTCCTTCTTCGAGCAGCCCTGGCGCGAGCAAGAGCACACGAATCCCGTAGCGCCCTACTTCTTTGGTGAGCCCTTCGGTGAGCCCGCGCAGCGCGGCCTTGCTCGCGCAGTAGTGCAAAGGCGCCTCGATCATCCGCTCGCCCGCGAGGGAGCCGATGTTGATCACGACGCCCTTCTTTCGACGAATCATCCCTCGCAGCACGCTTCGGCTCGTGAGGAACGCTCCTTTGACGTTGGTGTCCATCACCAGGTCCCAGTCCTCTTCGTCGATCAGCGCGAGCGGGAGGTTCTGGGTGATCCCTGCGTTGTTCACGAGCACGTCGATGGCGCCGTGCTTGCTCTCGAGCTCGCGCACGAGTAGTTCTGTCGCCCGCGCGTCGATCACGCTGCATTTGTGCGCGCTGACGACGCCGGGCGCGATCGCCTCGGCGAGCGCCAGGGTCTCGTCGGCGCCCTTTTGATCGCGCACGAAGGTGAAGGCCACCGCGCTCGCCCCGCGTCGCGCGAGCGCGAGCACGATGGCGCGGCCGAGCGACCGGGAGGCTCCCGTGACGAGCCCGACCTTTCCTTCGAGCCATCGATTGATTGTGTGTGTCACTCAGCGTCCCCGGCGTCTGCGGCGCTCTTGCGCACGAGCGAGCTCGCGGACACCACCGGCTGCGCGGCGTCTGCGGCCCCTTCGCGCTGCTCGACGAGCTGCTTGCCCCAGATGGTGCTCTCGCCTTGCGGGCCGTCGAAGCGCTCGTCCTTGTCGCGATAGAACATGTTGTACGCGCAGCCGGGCATGAGCCGTCCGTCGGGCAGCGCGTAGTGGGTGCAGCACTTCTTGATGCGGTCGACCTCGAAGGTCCACTCGTCCATGAAGGCGTGGATGAAGATGGTCTTCACGACGGACTCGCCGAGGCGCATGCGCTCTTCGAGGGCCAGCGCCTGATCGGGCGGGTACATCAGCTTGAGGGCGCGCTTGAGCCCCGCGAGGATCTTGTCTTTGTCCGGGACCTGCTCGGCCGACGTCCACAGGTCGTTGATGGCCGTGCGGATCGAGTGCTCGAACTTCTCGTCGGTGCGGATCGTTCCGCGGTTGGAGAGCACGTCCATGTAGCTCGCCATGTCGACGAAGCGCGGAAACGGCGTGTAGGTCTCGTCGTTCTTCAAGAGGTAGGTCAGGCCGAAGCACGAGGGGTGCGAGCACGGGAGCGGCAGAAAGTCCGCTTCGGTGAGCCACCCTGGGGTCTGCGCGGCGATCTGCGCGACGACGTCGGGGATGGTCATCACGTCCATCGGGTTGTGCGGCGCGAAGTGCGCGCCGCCGTAGCCGGTGAACGCCGCGGGCTGAAACATGAGCGACAGGATGAAGTCGTTTTTGTAGAGCAGCTCGACGCACTCGCCGATCTTGTCGTCGTTGATTCCCTTGGCCACAGTGGAGACGATCGTGGTGCGAACGCCGGCTTGCTCGAGGTTGCGCAGGGTCTTTCGCTTGAGCTCTTCTTGGTTGCCGCCGCCGCGCAGCGTGCGCAGGGCAGGGTTGCTCAAGGCGTCGAGCTGCAGGCTCACGTAGACGTTGCGCCGGGCGAGCTCGCGGCAAAACTCGATGTCTTGCGCGCAGCGGATCCCGTTGGTGCTCACGGACACGCGCGAGATCTCTGGGCGCTTGGCGAGGTCGAGCAGCGCGAGAAACTGCGGGTGCATCGTGGGCTCGCCGCCAGAGATGTTGATGGTCTCGAGCGTGCCCTCTTTCTCGATCAGCCCGTCGATGATCTTCCCGAACTCCGCGGGCGTCATGTTGTAGTTGTGCCGGTTTTGCACGATGCAAATCGGGCACTCGAGGTTGCAGTGGTTGGTGATCTCGATGATGGGCATGCACGAGTGCTGCTCGTGCGCCGCGCACAACCCGCAGTCCTCGGGGCATCCCTTCTCGACGGGGGTCGAGAACTTGAGCGGGACGCTCCCCTCTTTGATGTACGTGAGGGACTTCAAGAACCAGTCAGCGTTGCCCGAGATGAGCCCTTCGGACTTGCCGCAGTCGGGGCAGACGCGGCGCAGGTAGACCTTCTGATCGCGGATGAAGCGCGCCCCGTCGACGAGGCGGCGGCACTTGGGGCACATCGTGCGCGAAAACGAGTGAAACACCTCGCCCGAGCGCGCCGCGGCGGTCTCGATGAACGTCGGGTTGGCGATGGGGAGCACGATCTTGTTGTTGCTCTCGGAGGTCATGGATGGGTCCTTCGGGGAATACGCTTCACTTGCCGAGGAGCGGCAGTCGACGTCGCTTGTCGGCCATCGCCTCGACCTGCGCGGGCGTCGCGAACCGATGGTCTCGTTCGCGGTAGATGATGTTGTACGAGCACGTCGGGATGTTGCTGCCGTCGGCCTCGGGGACGCCGACACAACATTTCATGATCCGCGAGACGTCGAAGTTCTCTTCGTCCATGTGCGAGTGGATGTAGACGGCTTTGGTCACGCGCTCTGCGCGCTTGCGTCGCTCGTCGAGCGACAGGCTGCCCTCCGTGGGAAACACGTCGCGCAAGACGCGCTTCATCGTCGCGAGCACGCGCTCGGACTCGGGCAGCGCCTCGGGCTCGGCCCACAGCCGGTCGATCACCGAGCGAAACGCCTCTTCGACCTTCGGCGTCGGCTCCATGTACAAGCTGTCCGAGAGCAGTTCGAAGAGCGTCGCGCGGGACATCAGCCTGGCGAACGGAACGAAGTCGGGGACGCTCGGGTCCTTCGTTCCGGGCCCGTCGAGCACCAGGACGTACGCGATCGAGTAGCAGTGCGGGTGGGCGAGGGGGCTGGGGACGAAGTCCTTTGCAGTGAGCTTTCCGCCGGTGTGCTTGTCGAGGATCGCGTGGAGGTCGGGCGTGGTGATCTTCGCGGCGCGGTCATACGCCGAGCCGTTTTCGCCGGTAAACGTCAGCGTGTGCAGCTCGAGCGAGCAGATGTTCTTTCGCGCGAGCACCGTGTCGAAGAGCGCCGGGACGTCTCGATCGTTGAAGCCCGCGGCCACCGCCGGCAGGATGGTGCACGTCACGTCGTGCGCCTCGCACAAATCAAGCACGCGCTTCTTCGCGGCGATCGTGTTGGCGCCGAGCATGGCCTTGTCGACGGCGGGATCGAAGGTGTCGAGCGACAGGATCACCCGCGCGTCCACCGCGGCCAACTGACGAACGTAGTCCTCGTCGAGGAGCTTGAGCCCGTTGGTGCTCACCGTGAGCCGACGGATGCCTGCGTCCCTGGCCATCTCGAGCAGCTCGATCATGCGCGGGTGCATGGTCGGCTCGCCGCCGGTAAAATTGATGATGTCGAGCTCCTGGTGCTCGCGGCGGAGGTGCGCGAGGATCTCCGCGAAGCGCTCTTTTGGCAGGTGAAACGGGTCGTCGTTCTTGTTGATCGTGTAGCAGATCGGGCAGTCGAGGTTGCACGCGCTGGTGATGGGAACCACCGGCAGGTACACCTTCTGCGCGTGCGAGTCGCAGGGGCCGCAATCGTGGGGGCAGCCGTTTTTCACCGGTCGGTGCACGGTTTTGGGCGGCGTGTTGGGCGCGATGAAGCTGAGGGCGTCCAGGTACCACTCGGCCGAGCTGCTCACGAGCGAGCGCTGAACCCCGTGCTCGGGGCAGAATTTCTCCATCCACACCTGCCCGTCTTGCAGGTGAATCTTCGCGTCGACCTGCCGTTTGCACGTCGAGCAGAGCGACCGCGTCGCGCCGAAATACACGTGGGGTGTCGCGCTTCTCGTCGGTCCGCAGGGGGCGCAAAACGTCATGGTGGGCTCCGGGGCGCCGCCCGGGCGCCCTCTGCGCCCGGCCGACGTCGGCCGAAGAGTGTACGCGAGAGTTGACGACTGGCCTTGTGCTCCGTCACGAACCTGCTACCGTCGCCGTGCTCGGTAGAAGCTCTGGTACTCGACTCACGGCACACGCATGGGCCTCTGAGACCGCGGAACGGTTCTTCGACCTTCACGATGATGACGGCGGAAAACGCTCGATTCATCGAGCAGCGGGCTAGTGCCGCTGCCGCCATTCGCACGAGGCTCGCGGTATTCGAGCACGATGGTGAGTCACCCGCCCAGGCGTTCCGAGCCGCCCGGGCAGCACAGTACCGCGAGGATTCTGAGAGCTGTTCCGTGAGCAATACGCGTTTGTATGTGGGTAACCTGGCGTTTCACACGACCGAGGACACCCTTCTGGCGAGCTTTTCCAAGTACGGCGAAGTGTCGGACGTCAAGCTGGTGATCGACCGTGAGACCGGCCGTTCGCGCGGCTTCGCGTTCGTCACGATGGGCACCCCCGAAGCGGCCGTGAAGGCGATCGAAGAGATGAACGGCCAGACCCTGGACGGCCGTCCCCTTCGCGTCAACGAAGCCGAAGCCCGTCCGCCCCGCGCTGGTGGCGGTGGTGGCGGCGGCGGCGGCGGCGGTAGCCGTGGTGGCTACGGCGGCGGCGGCGGCGGCGGTGGTCGCGGCGGCGGCGGCGGCGGCTACGGCGGCGGTGGCCGCAGTGGCGGCGGCGGCGGCGGCGGCGGCCGTGGCGGCCGTGGCGGCAGCAGCGGCGGCGGCGATCGCGGCGGTCGCTGGTAGTTGCAACGCGCTGGAGAAATCCAGCGCTGAGCTCGTGGGGTGACGCTCGAGGGTCTTCATTGACCTCTCGAGCGTTTGCTATTTGGGGGGGGGCCGATCGCGCGCGTCACTCAGGTCGTTCGCATTCGCGCC
>LNEO01000183.1 GCA_001465015.1 Deltaproteobacteria bacterium Ga0077539
TGCTGCTCGGGCCGCGGAACCGAGACGTGCACGATGTCCGGAATGGGCTCGGTCTGGGGTATGTGCACCGCGGCGATGTCCACAGAGGTCTGCGACAGCGTCGACAACGACTGCGACGGCGCCGTCGACGAGGGCCTGAGCGTCGTTTGCTTCGAAGACAACGACGATGACGGCTTCGCGTTCGCGACGGCGACGGCGCGCGTCGTGTGCCCCAACCCGACGCGCACCGCCGTTGGCGGTTGCCCGACGCGCTTCACCAACCGATCGCCCATGCTCGCGGCGGACTGCGACGACAATGAACGCAGGCGATTTCCCACGAATCCAGAGGTCTGCGACACTGTGGACAACGACTGTGACGCGACGACCGTGGACGGCACCGGGGACGCGCGCGTCGGCTCGGTGTGCTCGATGGGCTCGGGCGCTGGGCGCTGCGCGAACGGCTTCAACGTGTGCAGGTTTGGGGCTGTCACGTGCAGTCTGAGGACCGCCGTCCCCGAGATGTGCAACAACGCCGATGACGACTGCGATGGAATGACCGACGAGGGCATGTGCGTCGACGCGACGGTGGACGCTTCGGGCGCGCAGACCCCGATTCGAGGCGTCGGTCAATGCGTCACTGTCGGCGGAAGCCGTGCCTGCGAAGTCATCTCGTGCACGACCAACTTCGGCAACTGCGACGGCAACAACACCAACGGCTGCGAGAGCAGCCTCACGACTGACCCCAACAACTGCGGCGCCTGTGGGCTTCGCTGCCTCACTGGCGCCTGTGTAGCCGGCGCGTGCTCCTCGACGCCCGTCGCGATCAGCGCTGGCGCTGCGCACGCGTGCGCGCTGATGTCTTCGGGTCACGTCGCCTGCTGGGGCAATAACTTGAGAGGGCAACTCGGAGACGGGACGACCACCTCGCGATGGAGGCCCGCGCTCGTCGTGGGTCTCTCGGACGCAGCGGAGGTCGCTGCGGGCGGCAATCTCACCTGCGCTCGACGCGCGTCGGGCGCGGTCGTGTGCTGGGGTGAAAACGGCAACGGGCAGCTCGGCAACGGGACGATCGCGAGCCGCTCGATGCCTGTGGCTGTGACAGGGTTGACCGACGCGACGCAGCTCAGCGTCAACGAGCGCAACGTATGCGCCCGACGCGCGTCGGGCGCGGTTGTGTGCTGGGGGCTGAACAACGAAGGACAGCTCGGCGACGGGACGAGCACATCGCGGACGACGCCGGTTGCTGTCATGGGGCTGACCGACGCGGCCGAGGTCGCAGTGGGCGGTCGCCACGCGTGCGCCCGACGCGCGTCGGGCGCGGTCGTGTGCTGGGGCGAGAATAATGTCGGCCAGCTCGGCGCTGCGCCCGGCGCAAGCAGAACGAGCCCGCAACCGACGCCGATCAACGACGCCACGAGGATCGCAGTCGGGCAGTCGCACACCTGCGCGGTGCGCAGCGCTGGCGTGATCGACTGCTTCGGCACCAATGTCGACAATCAGCTCGGGGGAGATCCTGTCGCCGGCTCGACGGTGTTGCGACGGGTCGCAACGGGGGCGTCACAGCCGCTGACGCAGATCGTGGACGTTCAGAGCAAAGCCAACCACTCGTGCGCTCGAAGCGCGGACGGTTCGACGTTCTGCTGGGGCCGCGACGACACGAATCAGCTCAGCGGCTCTGGACTCAGCGCCTATGCGCGACGGCTGTACGGCAACGTCATGACCGAGTCCGTCGCGACGGGAGGGGACTTCACCTGCGGCCGCTGGGGCGCGCGGGTCTTCTGCTGGGGCGCCAACGTGAACGGACAGCTCGGCGCGACCGAAACGACCCGAACCTTTCGCGCGCCGCAGGCAGTGTCGGGCTTCGGAGCGTCGATGAGCCTCGCTCCTGCGGGCTCGCACAGCTGCGCGCGGGTCGCGGGTCGCGTGGTCTGCTGGGGCTCGGAGAGCACGGGAGCGATCGGCTTTACGCGAGGCGCGAGCACCGCGAGCGTGTCGCTCTCGGGTCGCACCGTCCCTGGTTTGACAGAGGTCGTGCACGTCACGGGCGGCCCGGATTTCAGCTGCGCGCTGCGGGCCAACGGCACGGCGGCTTGTTGGGGCGCCAACGCGAGCGGCCAGCTCGGCAACGGAACGACGACTGCGTCCGTCGCTCCCGTCGCGGTGAGCGGACTGACCGACGCGGTCGAGATCGACGCGGGCGGGGCGTCGGTCTGCGCCCGTCGCGCCTCGGGCGCGGTGCTGTGCTGGGGCGCCAACACGAGCGGCCAGCTCGGCAACGGGACCACGACATCGAGCGCGACGCCCGTGGCTGTGATGGGTCTCACCAACGCGATCGCGCTGAGCGTGGGCGGAGCGCACGCGTGTGCGCGACAGAGCGATCATCGGGTGGTGTGCTGGGGCCGCAACGATCAGGGGCAACTCGGCGACGGAATGGGCATGAATCGAAGCACGCCCGTCGTCGTTGGCGGGGGGCTCGTGGACGTCGCGATGTTGGCCGCGGGCGGCGACTTCACCTGCGCGCGTGGGCGCGACGGGTGGACGTATTGCTGGGGTTCGAACGCGAACGATCAGATCGGCACCACGGTGTCGGGCTCGTCGTTCACGAGTCCGATGCAAGCGATCGCGGTTCCCAGGAACGCGCTCGAGCTCGTGGCAGGCGCCCGACACGCGTGTGTGCGAACGGCGACCGAGGTGCGGTGCTGGGGTGACAACCGCCGCGAGCAGATCAACGCCACTCTGACGTCTTCGTACCAGATGTCGCAGCCGATCTCGTTTTCTGCGGGGCTGCGAGAGCTTCAAGCGGGCGAGCAGCACGTGTGCGGGCTCAGGCTCGACATCGGCGCGACGGTCTGCTTTGGCAACAACGACGACGGTCGCGGCGGCGACGTGCCCAGCGGCACGATCCCGTCCGTCGACGCCAACGACCGCGTCCTCGGCTTGTGAAGCGCGTTTTGCGTCGGCCGCTCGATGCGAGAGGCGGCGTGCAGCTCAGAAGAAGTCCGACAGCGCGGGCGGCGGCGCGGAGAACACGGTGTCCGCGAGGGCGATCGCAGCGCGCTCGCCCCTGAGCGCGCCGAGCTGCGCGAGCGAGCTCGCCGTAGACCACCCCATGAACAACGGCGCCAGCGCGCGCACGTGCATCGCGAGGGGCGCGGTGGACGCGTGCGCGCCGCGCTTCACCGAGCCGACGCCGTCTTCGACGGTGAGCGTGTACTCGCCTCGGTTCGCGTCGAGCACGTCGTCCTCGATCGAGAGCGCGATCTGCGCGCGAACGCCCATGGGATAGGGCCGCTCGCTGAGCGCCCTCTCGACATGGACGATGCGCATCATCGTGTACTCGATCCGATGGGTGTCGAACTTCTGCTGATCGAGCAGCGACAAGAGGGGCAGCGTCGGGCCGCCCAGAAACTTCACCTCTTGCGAGATGGTCGTGTAGCGATCGCAGAGCGAGAGCACCGCGCGCGCGCCCGCTTCGTCGTCGTACGCGAAATCTCGCACCTTGAGCGTGACGTCGTCGCCGTCGCCCTCGCGCACCTGCGTCATGAAGGCGTACGCCGCGAGCGCGCCGCCGGGACGAAAGCAGCCGAGGCCTTCGTACTTGTTGCCGCGATGCGAGGCGATCCGGTTCCAGATGTATTGGTTGCGGTCGAGGCTGCCGTTGGAGCGCGCGGCGAACGACGCGTACAGCGCGCGCACCTGCGGGTCGTCGACGGTCACCGAGCGCAGCTCGAACGCGCTCGACTGCGATCTTCGCCCCGCGATTTCGCTGCGAGGAACCGTGTGCTCGAAGAGCGCCCCGCACTGCTCGTAGCCCACCGAGCGGTAGAGCGTCTGCGTCGACGGGTACAGCGTCGAGAGGACGAACCCCTCGTCGCGCCACCCCGCCAGCGCCTCGCGCATCATCGTGCGCGAGTGGCCCTTCGCGCGAACCTCGGGCGGGACCGTGACCCCGGCGACGCCCATCATCGACAGCGATTTTCCCTGCACGAACTGCCCCATCGCGACGCGGAGCACGAACGCGCTGGGCGCTCCGTGCTCGATGAGGGCGTGCACGTTGTCGAGGCCCGCCGTGCGAAGCCATCGTTCGCAGTCTTCGAAGGACACGGCGAACGCGACGCTCGCGCTTCGGGCCGCGGCGGCGAGCTCTTCTTCGACGATGGGCCTCAGCATCGACCGAGCGTAGCGCACTCAACGCAGCGTGACGCGTAGGGATTTCAGGTGCGCGAACGCCCCAGGCGCGGGAGCGAAATCGTCGTTTACCGAGACATGGCTGACGTCGGCGAGCGTGACCTTCGCGCGGGCGGCTCCGTCGCGCAGCATGGACTCGAGCTTCGCCGGCGATATTCCCCGGTGATTGCTGCAGAACAGCGCGAGCCCTCCCTTGGCCGAAAGCTCGAGCACGCGCGCGGCGAGCTCGGGCCAGTCGCGCTCGCTCGACCACCGCGGGCCGTCTTTGGCGAACGAATAGCTCGGAGGGTCGCAGACGATCATGTCGAAGCGATCGCCGCGCGCCTTGGCGCCCTCGAGCCAGCCGAACACCTCGACGCACGCGCCCTCGTGCGCCAGGCGATCGCTGATGGCGCTTTCGTTTTCAGCGAGGTGCTCTTTGAGCCACGCGATGGCGCTCCGCGAGGCGTCGACGCTGAGCGAGCGCGCCGCGCCCCCCACAGCAGCGGCGACGGAGAACGCCCCGGTGTACGCGAACAAGTTGAGCAGCGAGCGCCCCCTGGCTCGCTCGCGCACCCACGCGCGGTTGTCGCGCTGGTCCAGAAAGATCCCCGTCGAGAGACCGTCGCCGAGCCGCGTGACGTAGCGCACGCCGTGTTCGCGCACGACGAGCCGCCCCTGCGCGTCGTCCTCGCCCCACACCGGGCGCGACGGCGCGACGTCGTCTCGCCGCGTCTCGATCAGGGTGTTCGCTTGTTTGGGGCGAAACTTCGCGTACACCGCGCGGGCGCCGAAGGCGTCGGCGATCGCGCTCCACAGTTGATTCTGTGTGCTCTGATCCAGCGACGCCGCGCTCTCGTACACGTGGGCCACGACTCGGTCTGCGTAGCGGTCGACCGCGAGGCCGCTGAGCGCGTCGCCGCCTTCGTTGACGAGCCGACAGAGGTCGGTGTCCTCGTCGGCGAGGACCCGCGCGCGCCGCCAGAGCCCAGCGCGAAGGCGTCGAACGAGCGTCGCGCGGTCGAGGACGAACGCGCTCTTGGGCTCGATCGCCTCGAAGAGCACCGCAGGAATCTCCGCGCGAACCAGGGCCGATCGCTCTTGGGTGACCTGCACTTCGAGCGCGGCCAGGTGCATCGGCGCGAGGAGAATCGAGTTCGCTCGCTCGTAGAGGGCCGAGAGCTTCTCGCTCTTGGGATCGAACTCGATCAGCGCGCCGAGCGGCCCTCTGGCGACGGTCTCGACGGGGGCGCCGAAGGTCCTGGCGAGCGCCGATTCGCTGGGGCCTTTGCGCACGGCGGCGACGATCGTCCGGCGCGCCGAGCGCTTCTCGAGCGGCGCGGTGACCCTGCCGTTCGCCGCGCGATCGACGGTAAACACGCACGGACCCGACACGTCGCGCTCGAGGCGATGGACGATCCCCACGTACGCGCCGGACGCGCTGGCGCCTCGTCGCCGTCGCACCATTCTCGCGAGGTCGTCGGGGCGCTCGGGAGCGTCCACCGCGAGTCCGCTCGGCTTGTCGAAGACGACGACCGAGTCGCTCTCGAACAGGACGCGATCTGCGAGCGGGTCGCGCAGGGGTTGGGGCAGGGGCGTCGGGTGCATCGTGAGGAGCTGTGCGAGGCGAGCGTGTCGCGATGGTGGCGGCGATCGGATTTCGTCGAAGGCGAGAGGAGCGCTATACCATCGCGGGCGATGGCCTCACGCAAGCGATGGGAGTACCTCGTCGGACGCTTCGTTCGTCGCAAGAAGGACCTGTGGTTCGAGTCGTCCGAGCACCCGCGCTCGCCGATCAAGGGTGGGGTGACGGGCTTCGCGGACGTCCTCAACAAGCTGGGCGCCGACGGCTGGGAGCTGGTTCACTGCGACGACACGCCACCGCGAACGATCGCGGGCGAGGGTGAAGACGCCACGGTCGCGTGGGGCGACATGATCTTCAAGCGCGTCGCGGACTGATCCGCGTAGAGCAGATTTGAAAAAAGAGCATGAATTCGAGTGACGCGATAGTGTGGCTGTACTTCGCGAGGACCGAGCGCCTCGCGGACGATCCGCTCGCGCTCGCGTGGCTCGACGAGGAGGAGCGGGCGAGGCACGAGCGGTTCATGTTCGATCACTCCAAGCGTGAGTTTCGCGCGGCGCACGGGCTCACGAGGGCGCTGCTCGGCGCCCGCGCGGGGCTGTCGCCGAGGGACGTTCGCTTCGTGAAGAACGAGTTTGGCCGACCGTCGCTCGACCCTGCGCTCGGCGTCGGCGATCATCGCTTCAACCTCTCGCACACTGACGGGATGCTGTGCCTCGCGATCGCCTCGGGGATCGAGGTGGGGGCGGACGTCGAGGACGCGAAGCGAGCGAGGCAGACCGTCGCGGTCGCCGATCGCTTCTTCGCGCCGAGCGAGGTGGCCGCGCTGCGAGCGCTGCCCGAGCACGCGCAGCTGCCGAGGTTCTTCGCGTATTGGACCCTGAAAGAGAGCTACATCAAGGCGCGAGGGATGGGCCTGGCGCTGCCGCTCGACGGGTTTGCGTTCGACATCGAAGAGCGCGGGCCGGATCGAGAAGAGCTGGCGCCGAGGGTGCTCGAGGATCGCGTGTCACTTCGGTGCGAGCCCGTCGTCAACGACCGCGCAGAGCGGTGGCGCTTCGTTCGAGTTCGCCTGAGCGACCGGCACGTCGCCGCGGTCGCCATCGAGCGCCACGATGGAGACGCGAGCGACGTTCGCCTCGAGTGCCTCGAGGTGACCTCGCTCGCGGACGCGAGCGCGCGCCACGAGTGATCGAGCGCTCGGTTTCTGCGCCCGTTCTACGCTCTCGCTCGATGCGCTCGCGGCGGCGCTGTTCGACCTCACCGGCGATCGCGAGGCGTCACTCGTCCTCGTCTTCCTCGTACTCTTCGTCGCTGTCGTCGGGAACATCGACGCCTGGAGGCGGCGCGAGCCGCGCGCCCGCTTCGCGATCCTCCGAGCCAAACCGCAGCGTGCGCGAGAGCATGAGGTACTGGCCAACGTTGTTGATGTCACACTCGAGGCTCGTCCTCTGTCCCGCGAGCAGCAGCGGCGCTTCGAGGGGAGCGAGCTTCGCTTCGATCGCCGGCCAGTCGACGAACAGCTCGACGCGGTCGAACACATCCCAGTCGTCCAGGTCGTCCCAGTCGACCGTGTCGACCTCGTCGTCTGCGTCTGCGTTGTCCTCGGCTCCCCCGGCGGCGCGGGCTTCGCGCACGGCGTCGAGCACCATCTTGCGAAGGCCGTCTTCGTCGTCGAGTCGCACCGACGAGCTCGAGCTCGTCTTCGCGAAGATGTGCGCGTGCAGATCGATCGCCTGTTGGACCGCCCCGCGCTGCACTGCGTACACGAACAGATCGGCGCCGTACCAGATCGCGTGATAGGCCTGCATCGACTGGTTCTCGCAGAACTGCCTGAGCACGGCCTCGATGTGGCTCTTGTCGCTGTACGCGTGGATCTCGGCCCAGCGAGAGCCTCCCGGGCCGACGCTGGTCTCGATTACGTACGCGCTCTTTTTGTCGTCGCTCATGGAGAGGTCCTCGTGTCGGCGATTCGCGCGGCATCGACGAGCGCGCGGAGGTCCGGGCAGTGAACGGCCTTCTCGAGGCGTTCTCCGATCGTCGCGACGCCCTTCGGGTCGAGCAGCGCCAGCTCTGCGGCGGCGCCAGTCCACCACGCCCTCGCCGGCGGGGCCGAGCCCTCGAACCACGGCGAGCGTCGAAGGCCAAACGCGATCGCGACGAAGATTCCTGCCGAGTCGTAGAGCGCTTGTTCGATCGCGACGGCGTCGATCCCGACGTCTCGCCGCGCGACGCGCTCGCCGATCGCGGCTCGCAAGCGCGCGGCTCCCTCGAAGCGCTCCATCGTGAACGCCCGCGGCGTCGCGGCGAGCGCGCGCGCGATCGACGCGCCGAGCGGCTCTTCGAGGGCGAGCAGCTCGGTCCAGTACTCGCCCACCGGTCCCCGCGCGAAGGCGTCGAGGGCGCGTCGCTGCCCCTCGTCCACGCGGTAGACGAGCTCTGCCTTGTCGACACACGAAATCGAGACCCACCGGTGAAACAGCGCTGGTTGCATGGCGCTGGCGACCTCTGCGAGCGCGTCGGCCGACCGGTCCCAGCGCTCGATCAGCGCCCAGGGCGAGTGCTCTCGACCCTCGCAGAGCCGAGTCCACAGGGCGATGAGGTGCGCGGGCTCGCTGCTCGCTTGGGGATCGATCGCGCTCGCGGTGAGCGAGAGTCCCTCGCCCTCGGCCCACGCTCGCACGCGCGTTGCGTCGTACGGGAGCGCGAAGAGCCAGTCGGGCCCGTGCGCGATGCGAGTGTTGAGCCGGCGCCCGAGCTCGACCGCGAAGTGCTCGCGGACAGGCGCGCGCCCCGCGTCGCTCGAGAGCGTGCGCAGCTCGTTGAAAAGCGACCACAATCGCTGCGCGATCGCCGCTTCGTTGGGTCCACGAAACGCCACCGAGAGAGAGCTTACCGCGACCGATCGCGATTGTGCCCTCGAACTTGCCTCGCGCTCGCCCCAACGGTCCCTCGTCCCGAAACCGCTCGTGCGACAATTGGCAGCATGACCAACTCGCTCTCGCAGAGGATCCTCGCGGCGATGGGGCTCGGCTGCGCGCTGTGATCGTCCCGTGCGCGCGGGCGCTCTTCACCACGCGTAGTTGAAGCCGAGCCCGAGCACGAAGGAGCTCATTTCGTAGAGGCCTCCGTTGACGTAGACGCGCGAGGCCTGCGGGCTCTGCCGAAACGGCGCCACTTGCGGGATGCGCGCCGCCGCGGGGTCGACGTTGATCGAGGGCATGTACGCGTAGGCGAAGCTCGCGTCGATGCGCCATCCTCCGCGGCCGAATCCCACGCCTGCGGTCCCGAGGACCTTCATCGCGTCGAGCGTCATCACGCTCGTGTACGCGTCGGGCGACGCGCTCGTATCGAAAGAGAACCCCACGCGGGGAACGATCTTCCACCCGTTGGGCAGCGGCTGAAATCGCTCGTACCCGAGGCGCACGGAGAACGCGCTCTGCCATCCGCGCTCGATCCGCTGGGGGCCGATCTCGTACGTTCCGACGCCGCGGACGTTGACGATGCGGATGCCCGACCCCGTGGGGCGAAGGTTGATCGCGTCGTGAACGTCCCACGCTTCCCAGGTAAACGCCGCTTCGATGCGGTCTGCCTGCGTGGGGCGCACCTCGACTCCGGCGCGCACGACGGGCGCGAGCACGAAGTTCACCGCCGCAGAATCCCCCTCGGTGCGCGTGGGGTTGTTGGGGTCGCTGTTGGTATAGAAAGGGTGCGACGGCAGACGGACCCGCAGCTTGGCGGGCGCGTCGACCCAGAGCGGCAGCTGCCCAGAGATCCCGATTCTCAGTGCAGGAACGGGCGAGATCTGCACGCCGAGCGCGGCGGTGGGCGCGAAGATCGGGCCTGCTTCGATCTGCGCCTCCGCGTCCCACTCGGGGTTTTCGGGCTGACAAGTGATCGTCGCGGGGCAGCCCGTGAGCGCGACGCGAGCGTTGAACGTCCCGGTGAGCGCGAGGATGCCCGCGCCGACCGAGAGGATCTCCGACGGCTTGAAGGACGCGTAGAGCCCGGCCATCGCGAGGAGCGAGCCGTTGAGCGTGTAGAGCGAGTAGCGCTGCGGCGAAGGCGCGGTGAATCGACCGTTGGGGTCGCTCGGCGCGAGCGAGTCGGGGTACGTCGGGATCACTGCGTTGGGGGCGAAGAGCGAGAACGCGAAGTTCCATCGCTGCAGCCCGAAGTTGTGCGTGACCGCGAGGGTCGGGATCGCGAGCGGCGCCTGGCTCGATCGCACCGGGCCGTACTGCGCCACCGCGGGGTTGCCCATCGCGTCGAGCACGGGCATGCCCATCGCGTCGGTGCGCACGGCGCGGCGCGTGTAGGTCGCGCTGAAGCCGATGTACGACGCGTCGACGAGAAAGCTCCGCCCCGCGTGCGCGAGGCCCGCCGGGTTGAACCACACGCTGTGGGCGTCGTCTGCGCCTGCGACGAACGCTCCGCCTCGACCGAGCGAGCGCACGCCGCGCTCGGTGAGAAAGAAGCCCGATGCGTCAGCGACGCGTGGAGCGAACGCGACTGCGAGCGCGGCGAGCATCGAGCCCGCGACGCTCGCGACTGGGATCTTGGTCTTCGAGCGCATGCGCGGTCAGAGTCTCCGGTGCTGCACGATGAAGTAGAACTGCTCGAGCCCGCGCGAGCGATCGCTGAAGAACGCGCCCACTTCGTTGAGCATTCGGCGCACGTCGTTGCGAGAGAGCGGCTTGTTCTCGTTGGGGACTTCGCGGACGTTCTCTGCGATGGCGTCCGCGAGGACGCTGATGGGCTCGTCGCCGGCGACCATGGCGTTGGGGCGCGTGACGAGGTTGACCAGCACGCGATCGAGGACGTTGTCTCTGTCGTATTCGCGCGCGCGATCGAGCATGCGCAGCGCGGACGGCACGAGGCCGTCGGGGATCTCGACCCCCTCGACGCTGTTGACGCGCCGCTGAAACACCGGCGAAATTCCTCGCAAGAGCGGCACGATGTCTTGATCGACCCGCATCATTTGCAGCAGGTCACCGCTCGCTGCGAGGGTGATGCCGAAGGAGTTGTCGGCGTTGTTGCCGGAGTCATCGAGGATCCAGGTGAGCAGATCGCCCGCGGCCTGGCGCGCCATCGGGTCGGAGTCGAGCACGGTGAGCAGGTCGTACGCCGCTGCGAACGTCGGGCCCGCCGTGGTCTCCGCGGCGCGGCGAGAGAGCCCGCGCGCCCACGCGTCGGTGTCGCCCGCCATCTGGTGCGCGGCGATTCGGCGCCGAGCCCACTGCAGCGCCATGCGCCCGACCACGGGGATCTGCCGGTTCGAAAACTGCGTCGCAGAGCCAGAGCCCGTCGTTCCGAGAAAGGTGTCGACGAGCTGCGAGCGGGCGCCTTCCCACGCGGCGCGCGCCATCGGGTCGCGCTCGAACTGCGTGTCCATCAGGTTGAAGGCGTCGGCGAAGAGATAAAACAGGGCAGGTTGATCGACGCGGGTCATCCCGTCCGAGCGCGTCGTGGTGGTTCGTCCATCGCGGTACGAGATGTTGGCGAACTGCCCGTGGTCCACGATCATGCGCACCGCGTTGGCGATCACGTCGCGCCCGGTGCGCGTCCCCACGCGCAAGGTGGGCAGCACGCGCACGAGCTCGCGCGAGGCCGCAGGGAGGTCTCCGCGCATCGCCGCTGCGAAGATCGGCTCGTAGTTGCGACCGCCGGACATCCTCGAGAAGAACGCGTTGCGCGGGTCGCTCGATTGGTACTGCCCCGCCGCGCTGGTGGCCCAGTGCAAGTGCATCCAGGACATCATCCGAACGAAGAGCTTCAGCCCGCCCTCGTGGCGGTTGAACGCGCGCGCCAGCGGCCTCAGCCCCGCGTAGAAGTTGTTGGTCTCCCACGCGAAGATGGTCGCCGGGTGCACCTCGCGCGCGGGGCGTCCGTCGCGCGTCCGCGGAGGATCGAGCAGGTCGCGGAGAAGCGGCGTGCGTCGGACGTCCGGCGAGAACACCATGCGGTTGACCGCTTGCGGTGTGGGCGTGAGGTCGAAGCCGTCGATCCCCGAGTTTCCGCCGAGGATCGAGTCCATGAGGCTCGGGGCGATGTTGCCCGCGAGCCTCAAGAACCCAGGCTTCATTTCGATGCGACCCGGGCTATCCGAGCGCCCTTCGCCGAGGACGGTTTGCAGATAGAAGACCGCCGCGTCGGGCACCTCGAAGATCTCGCACTCGGCGTAGCTGCCGGGCAGCGGGATGCCCACGTTCACGCGGGCGCCGTTCTTGTTGCACATGCGCACGCCGTCGAGGTCGTACACGAGGTGCAAGAAGCGCTGAAACACGCTGCGGTTGTCGTTGGGGCCGTAGCTCGGGATGCCCGTCGCGTCGACGCGGTGGTCGGTCGTGTCGGGCCTCGCGTAGTCGACCATGCGCGTGAACGTCCGCCCCGTGAGCGGCGCGTTCATGCTGCCCTGGCTCGACCAGTCCGGCTCGATGCGGTCCTTGTGCACTGCAAACGTGGCGAACGCGCGCATCCACTGCTCGGTCGCCGGGTCTTCGACGGCGGCGAGCAGGTCTTCGAGAAGCCCCGGCCTGCGCGCGACGTCGCGCAAGATGTCGATGAGGTCGTCGTAGATGAGCGACGTCGGCGCCATGCGCGCGGCGGGCGTCATGTCCGAGACGTTGTCGATCTCGAGCAGCGCGGCCATGTTGCGCGCGAGCAGGTTGCTGTGGTTCGACATGAGCTGCTCGGCGACCGAGAGCGTGCTGTCGATCTCGCGGTGTCCGAGCAGGATCCCGAGCGCGTGGGCGAGGTCGAGGGCCGGCGCGGCGCCAGCCGAGTCGAACTGGTTGTACTGCACCGCGGGAGGGCGGCACCGTTGATTGGGCGCGTCTTCTGTGGGGCACGGAACGTCGGCCATGCTGCGCTCGCCCATCGCCATGCGTCGCGGTCCGAAGAGCACGCTCGCGCCGCGCGCCATGCGCAGCGCGGTGTTCTGCATGGGATTCACCAGCGGTCTCGCGTCGCGCATCAGCGCGCCGAGCACGGTGCGGTCCATGTCGACGTACTCGTAGATGGGGCCGCCGCCGCCCATCGCGCGACCGTCGCTGTCACGGCTGACGCCGCGCTCGGTGACGGTGGTCGCGAAGGGCGTCGGGACGTTGATCACGCGCGATCCTGCGACGAAGCGCCCGTCCAAGCTGTCTGCGACGCCGTCGCTGTTGCCGTCGGTGAAGGGCGAGGGGAGGTTGCCTCCAGACCGCGCGACGCGGGGCATTCCCACGGTGTCTCGACGGACGACGAGGCGCGGCTTGTTGGTCGCGAGCGCGTCGTCGGTGGAGAGTACGAGGTCGAGGAGCGCGTCCAGCGTGGTCCCGGTCGCGTCGGGGCGAGTGGTCTGTGCGCTCGCGGTCTCCGATCGCGCGACGTCCATCAAGATGTTGAACTGCGGGTTGCCCGCGCCCGCGGGGCGCCCTGGGCGCTCTTCGCGCAGGAGGTTCATCGTGCGCTCGATGGTCTGGCCGAGCCGCGGGTACGAGAGCAGGACCTGGGTCATGCCGAGGGCGAGGCGGAGGGGGCGCGTTCCCTCTCGGTGCGAGACGCGCGAGAGGGTCGAGACGACCTCTTCGTTGTTCGCGAGCGAGCCCAGCATGTTGGCGGTCGCGCGGGTCATGCGGGGCAGGAGGTCTTCGGCGGGCGCGCGCGTTCCGTCGGGAAGATCGACCATGGCGCCGGGTGTGAAGCGGCCGTTTTGCGGGCCGTACAGCGGCAGAAGGCGCACCAGCATCGAGTCCATCGGCTGGTAGAGCGACGACGGGACCACGCGATCGAGCGCCGCGATGATGGGCGTTCGCTTCGCCGCGAGCGCGCACACGCGAGGGCCTACGCCTCCGTTGGCGCCGGCCGCGCAAGGGTCCATCGTCTGCCCTGCGCACACCGGACGCGCGCGGGAGAAATCCAGGTCCGACGGGTTTTCTCCGACGTCG
This sequence comes from Deltaproteobacteria bacterium Ga0077539, assembly GCA_001465015.1. Classification (GTDB taxonomy): domain Bacteria; phylum Myxococcota_A; class Polyangia; order Polyangiales. Next base: position 13,660 of record LNEO01000183.1, read on the forward strand.
ACGCGCTCGCACACCACGCCGAAGACGTCGCCGCCCACGGTCGCGGCGCGCGGTGCTTCGACGCGCGTCGTGTTGAACTCCGTCGTGCACGTCATTTGAGCGGCCGAGAGCGCCAGTCCGCTCACGAGCCATCGCAAGGAATTCATCCGCACAACAACACCTCCGCACACATGCCGCAGCGCGTTCAGGGTACCTCGCGGCGCGGGTGCTCATGGGCGTCGAAGCGTGATTCGTTGGACAATTCGCTGACGCGACGCGTCGCGAGCCCGCGCTGCCTCGCAGCGTCGAACGGGATTCAGCGTTTGCTGCGCACCTCCGTGCTTGCGCGCTGCCGAGCGTTGTGCTCGCCTCATCGAGTCGCGCGCATCGCGACGGTTCGAGCGAAGGTTGCTCGAAGGTGGAGGAAGCATGAAGCGGTGGGGGTTGTTGTGCAGTGTTCTCGTGGCGTGCAGCGCTGATCCGCGCGGCATCGACAACTCGGGTGCTGCGATCGAAGCGCGTGCGTGCGCGCGAGAATCCGAAGGCGCGTTGTTGGGGCAGTCGTGGTCGCGTCGTTTGGGCGGCGCGTCGACGAGGATCTGGCTCGGCGGTCGTCCGCTCGGATCGATGCTGTCGATTCGCGCCAACTCAGGCGATGGAACATCGATCGAAATCGACTCGGATCAAGCGTCCAGTGTGACGCGCGTGCTCGCCGTCTTCGGTGCACGTCGCCTCGAACTGTCGATGGGCGCGAGCGGAGCGATCGTCGTGACGATCGACGGGCGAAGCATCACGCTGCCGGACGGCAGCACCGATCCCACACGGTTTCCGTTGGCGTGGGCGACGGCGACGGCCACCGCGCTTGCGTCTGATCGCGTCGAGGTGGATCGTAGGGCGTTGGCAGTACTGTCGCGGTTGTTCGAGTCGATGGCGCACGAAGACCTCACCCGGTGTCCATCGTCCGTCGACGGGTCAGCGAGCACGCTGCGCGAGTATCTTCCGTCCGTTTCGACGTCGCTCGCGAGGCCGCCTGAAGTGCTGTCCGGCCAGCGTGCGTTGTGCCTGACGCCCGTCGCTGCCGCGCTGTTCCCGTGCCTCACCGCGGCGATCGCGCCTCTGCTGGCGTCGGGTCCGCTGGCGCTCGCGGCGGTGTTCGGATCCATCATCGCGATCGCCTCGTGTGTCGCCGTGTACACAACGGCGTTCTTGGGGTGCGTTCGCGGCTCGACCGTGTGTCCCACCGCGTGTGGGCCGACCAACCTCCTCGGGGTGTCCGACTGGTGCTGCCCTGCCGGACAGAGCTGCGCGGCCCCTGCAGAAGGATCGAGCATTCCTCGCTGTCGCGTCGCTTCGATCGGCCAGAGCTGCGGGCGACCGACACCCGCCGGGCAGCCTGTGTGCAACGCTGGCGACACCTGTTTTCAAACGTTTCGCGACGGCAGGCTCACGGGGCTTCGCTGCTGCGACACGAGCCTGGGGTCGACGATTTGCCGAAGCGACGAGCAGAACATCGCGAACATCGAGTGCTGCGAGTTCACTCGGTTTTGCAACAATCAGACGGGCCGGTGCTGCGCCACGGGCCTGCGCCCGAGCGGAGCGCTCTGCTGCCCAGGAACGCAGATCAGCCGCGAAGGACTGTGCTGCGAGCGGACAGGATCGATTCATCCGCATCCGACGAGGCCCGATGAAAGAGTGTGCTGCGCAGGACAGCCAGGCTCTGCCAGAGACTACTGCCCCAACGCGGGTGCAGGGGTCGGCACGGATCCCACAGCAAACCGCGCAGGGTGCTGCGCCGCGGGCTTTCGGTGCTCGCCGATCCCGAGCCAGGACCAAGCGCGACAGGCGTGCTGCCCGACTGGAGTTGCTGGAACGCCCTTCGCGCTGCTTTGTGCAGACGGCGCGACGTGTTGCGATGGCAACAGTGATCGATGCGACGACGTGTTCATCGGCATCGATCCGACGACAGGTCAGGACCGCTTTCGCTCGGCGTGTATCCCGCAGCAATAGGACGCATCCATCATGTCGCTCGTCCGCCGACGATGGATCGCTCACTGCTCGTCGCTGCTGGTCGTGGCCATGACGCTTGTTGCCTGTGGCGCAAGATCGGAGCTCTTCGTTGCCAGCCCAATGGACGCGCAAGTCGATGTGCCGCGATGGAGTGACGCTCGAAGTGACGTTTACGACGCGCTCGATGTCGTCGATGCGTCGGACGCTGGTGTCGATACCGGAAGCGCACCGGACGTGGCGGTGCCCGACCCGCCAACGAAGGTCTCCGTGGGTCTGGGTCCGACGGTTTGTGTGCTCCGCACATCGGGGCATGTTGATTGTTGGGGCGGGCGTCAATACAGCTTCGGGCTGGCGCCAGGACGTCGAATCGATGGCATCGATGATGCGATCGATGTGTGCGCTGGGTGGCACTTTGCGTGTGCACTTCGGCCTTCTGGAAGAGTGGCCTGTTGGGGAGCGAACTTTGCTGGCCAACTCGGTGACCGTTCTCGGATCGCTCGTGACGATGCGCGTGATGTAGAAGGGGTCGACGCTGTTGTCGAGTTGCGCTGCTCGACGGCGACTGTCTGTGTGCGTGATGTCCGCGGCGCGATCCGTTGTTGGGGACGAGAATGGCCGGGAGAAACGGTGACGGAGCCGTTGCGAAGCATCGAACTTCCGGGGCCTGCCGCGGCATTTCATTTAACGGGCGCGACCGGCTGCGCAGCGAGTGGTCAATCTGTC
>LNEO01000184.1 GCA_001465015.1 Deltaproteobacteria bacterium Ga0077539
ATCCCCCTGGAGTTTCGCTATACGGGCGTACGAGCGGAGGTGTTGCCGTTTGTCAACGGGGTGCCTCGCATCGCCGGAGCCCCTGTTTGGGGCTCGACGTGCGTCGGGAGCGTCGACCGCAACTGGTGGTGCCAGGGGGCGTGCCTGGGGTTGCCTTCGGCGGGCGCTGATTGTCGCGGTGAACCTGCAGTTCTTCCGTTCGCCGAGATGCGCAACACGTCGGAGTTCGTGACGATGGCGCTCGCGACCAACGCAGGCTGCGGGCTGACTGCAACGGGGGCGATGCACTGTTGGGGTGGGGATCCCACGGTTGGCGTCGGCGATGGCACTCGCGCAATCTCGACAACACCCGTCCCGCTACGCTGGCCCGAACCCGTGCTGCAGGTGTCCGCGGGCAGCGGGTTCACGGCGCTGTCGG
>LNEO01000185.1 GCA_001465015.1 Deltaproteobacteria bacterium Ga0077539
CGCGGGTGGGGGCTTCAGCACTGCGTCAAACGTCGTTCTGTCTCTCGATTCACAGCGCAAGCTCTCTGCTCGAGCCGCGGAGTTTTCGGCGCGTATGGCCGAAGGGCCCCGTGGTTCCGCACGTGCTGCGCGCGCAGAGCGAGGGCGAGCCCACGGTGAACGGACTCAGCGCGTCGATCGCCAACGCGCCGCTGTTCGAGGACGAGAAGTGAACGAGAGCGAGAGCGCTCGCGGCCGTGCTTCGAGCGAGAATCGGTCCCCGCGTTCGGTCGCGTGAAAGTCGATGCACTCAAGCACGTTCGCAGCGGCGACCCGCCGAGCGAGCAGAGTGCGAGGAGCGAGCAGAGTGCGTCAGCGACGACCGCGCCTGCGGCGCAGCCCCCGAGCGAGTGCAACGACAGTGGGCGCAGTGCTGAAGCCCCCACCCGCGCTGCCGCGCGCCCCGCCCCCGCCTGGAACGGCAGGGGCGGCGGCTTCGCACCCCGCCCCCGCCTGGAACGGCAGGGGCGGCGGCTTCGCATTGGGAAAATGCGGGCGAAAGCCGCATGCGTGTATCGTGAGGGCCCTTGCTCTGCAAGGGCGAGGCAACGCTTACTCGATCATCGACGGACACGAATCGAGCGAACGGAAGCCACTGCGGAGCAATGGCCACACAATCAACCTATCCGGCAATTCTACGCGCGGACACAACGCGAATCCGCCGCCACTGCCGTCCCAGGCCTTCTCATTACCCAGATTTGTGGTCTGCTGTGTGCGGGGCTGTGGAGTCCGAATCACTGTGCCGGACGCGCCGCGGTTTGGAGCGCGGCGATGAGCTCGGTGTTGAGCGCGATCGCGAAGAACGCGTGAGCGTGCGGAACAGGCTCGGTGAGATTGCGAGTATCCGTCTCGGTCGTGGTTTGATTCGGCGCGAACCCAGACCGCAGCGTTGGCAGCATCGAGAAGTGAGCACCGACGATCAACGACACGTACGGGATGTACGGAAGGCTCACGCCGACGAACGCGCTCGGCGCGAAGAGTTGCTCGCTCAACGGAACTCCCACAGAGACCGTGGGAAGGCTCCTCCACCAGGTGCTATCGACACGACCGCGACAGCGTCGCGCCCAGTGGTGAGCCCCCACGTCTTGGGCACACCACAACAAGTTGACGAACACGGTCGGCGTGAACGTGAATGGATCGCTTACGCGGATGGTGCCCTGACCCGCTGTCGTGCTGGGCTCGATGCGAAAGGTGCGCGATGGCAGCAGCGACAGAGCTGCGCCCGATTGTACTTGGAAGTACGAGGTCCCGTGCACCGTGAGCGACAGGGCGTACTGCCGCGACGTCGCTTCGTACACCAGTTGATCGCGTGCCGGTCCGAAGCGAGCGCCAAAGCGATGTCGCAAGAGCGTTGCTTGTACGACCGTGTTTGCGCCGAATGATCCGAGCGCGAAGACCTGTGGGTGCGGCGGCGGAGCGGACGCGACTCGCGCGGCTACGACCGCGAGCGTGGAGTAATTCTGCATCAGCGCTCGGACGACATCGAGCAGCGCGGTGCGCTCGGCCTCGAGTCTAGCCACGACTCGCTCTCCTTCTGCCGCAGAAGAGAGCTGCGCCGCGATCGCGCGCTGGACAGCCTCGATCACCACTGCGCTACCGTCGCGTCGCGCAGTGGTGCTCGCGGGGCGCGGTTGTTCGCGCGATGGCTGCGTGCCCGCCGGTTGCGGTTGTGGGAGCTGCTGGATGATCTCGTCGGCTGTTGGCAGTCGCACATCCGGCAACAACGCTCGCGCCGAGGCGAGCGCGGTTGTGATCGTGGCGGTCAACTGTGCGACGTCAGGACGCGGTGTCGGCAATACACGGACGATCTCGGCCGCGACCGTTTGCGCGATCGAACGTGGGTCTTCTCGTTCGCTGAGGAAGTGCCACTGCCCGTCGGCCCAGTGGATCGTGTCCGGCAGCAGCATGTTCACGAGCGTCTCGATCGTGTAGTGCGTCGGGGTCGCCTCTGGTGGCTGCTCCGCCGACGCATCACATGCAGAGGGCCTCTCGAACCGAGACCTGGCCGGGTTCCACTGCGGCAAACAGAACAATGGCAGTGTGTTGCAGGTCGCCCCGGCTGCGCAGGGCGGTTGGTGGAGTTGCAACGCCTCCGCGACGAGGCGCGCCGCCGCACGAGCGTCTCCGTCGAGCGGACGGGTCGAGATGTCGGTGAGCATCTGCGCGAGGCTGTCGCGGAACGTCACCATGTTTCGATGGACGTTCAGAATGCTGTGGAGCTCTTCGCGGAGAGTGCGACATCGCGTCTGCTGCGGTTCGCTCAAGCGCGCGCACGCTCCTTCGGCGTTGACCACCGCGGCGGTCACCCGAAGCTGCGTCGTCGTCGAGTCCGAGGCGACCAGACCGATGGTGAACTTCTGCTCGATGTTCGTCGTAGCGTCGCCGGATTGTCGAGCACCCATGGTCAGTCCGTACCGATTCCATGGGTCGGTTGAGTCGACGCAGAGGTAGAGTCGCTCGCCGTCGAGCGGTGTATGGGAGGGATACACGAGCCGATCGCGGCTCTCGTCGTACGTGACGACGAAGGAGTTCGCGGTGTTGATCAATTCGTTACAGCTCTGCGCTTGCTGGCCGGCTGCCTGCGCGCTCGCGGCGCGCGCCAACGCGAGCTGCGCAAGTAACACGGCGGTGGCAGCGAGCCATGTAGCCAGTGGTCTTCGGTGTGTGTGTGCCATATCTTGCGCTCCATTCCTGCAAATCGCGCGCTGTTCGGCGCTGCAACGCCGTGACTTCTTCACGCGATTCATTCCAATGCGCTCGGGATTTTGGCCGCCAGCGCGTCGTCGTGAACTACGCGGACCCGCGACATCCGTCGCGAGTCCGTGCGGTCGCCGGACAGAGCACGGCGAGTGCCAGCGTCGAAACCGCGCGCGCTACGCGATTCACAGAGCAGCCGATTGCGCCGTTGTCACACGCGCGCAGCAACGGTAGCGTGCAGGTGACATTCGCCGCTGCGAACAGGGGCTCGAACGCACGGGTTGGCGCGCAACTCGGAGCGGCATGGCGCCTGCTTCGACGGCGCGTACGAGGTGACAATGAATACACGATGGGTCAACGACACGATCTCCGACATCACGTTCTTGCTCGACCTGCTCCCGAAGAACCCTTCACGCAGCGACCTCGAGCCCTACTACGAAGTGCTCGGAGTCATCGGAAAGAATGACAACCATCCGCTCGACGGACCCTACCTCGATGCACTGAAGGGCGAGCTCGCCAACGCAAAAGTGCGGATTCTCGAAGCGGCGAGAGCCATCGCCTTGATCACAGTGAACGGCGCTCCCGCAGGCACAGGCTTCTTGCTCCGCGACGGCGACAAACAGGTCGAAGCGACGTTTGTCACAGCGCTGCACGTCATCGACTCCGAGACCACTGCGGCACACGCGAGGATCTTCTTCGTGGAGCTCGACCATGACGGCGCGCAGGTGAAGCAATACGAGTGGCGCGTACGTCCCAATTCGTTCGCCGCGAACCCGCCCGAAGATTGGGCGGCGATGTTGCTCGATCCGCGCGAGCCGACGACCACCGCGCCGAGAGGGTTGCTTGCGGCCAGCTTCGCGCAAGACGCAACCGTGGTGACCATCCATCGACCGCACGGGCGGTTCGAGCTGTCGTCGAAGCGGGAGCTGTGCGTGCCATCTGAAGGGAACGCGTCCGAGCTCGACTACAAGGTGGACACTGCTTTCGGGTCGTCGGGCGCCCCTGTGCTCGACCAGCACTGGAACGTGCTCGCCGTGCACTCGGGTGTTCGAAAAATGGGCGAATGGAACAGGGGTGTTTGTGCCGATCGGGTGAGGCTTCTCGGGCAGTCACGGAAAAGGCGCACGGCGATCGTTCCGCCGATGGAGTCGCGGGGCGAGCAGATCTTTCCGGGCTGGTATGCGCTCACGCAGTCCGGGATCGAAGTCGGTCGTGTCTTCGTCGATCAAGAGAAAGAGGTCTGGTACCAGTTCACATCGAGCGGCACCCAGCCCAATGGCACGCCGTACCAGCCGTTCGCCGACTTCACGCCGACGCATCCCGAGACGCTTTCTTACGAGATCGATCACCAGGGCGTCGAGGGGTACTTCGTCGATGCAATGATCGCGAATTCGTCGTCGAACACGCTGCTCTTGGAGGCGTACCTCCCGGTGAATCAGAAGCGTCAGTGGCAGGTCACCTATCCAGACGCGCCGACGAACCCGCTCGATGGTATCGTGGGCGGCTACTTGTACGTTGTGAAGCAGAACGGCGTGTGGTCCGCGCTGTTCGCGCTCTCGGGCAACAAGCAGAAGGCTCGGTGGTGGCTGTTCACCAAGGACTCGTCTGTGGGCACGTACAAGAAGTTCGTCGGGCTCCGAGACTCGACGCCGACAGCGGATCGGACGCTCGAGTTCGTTTCGCAGGAGAGCGATCCGATGGGCTGGGGCGACGCCTCTCCCGTCTTCATCGAAATGGACCTTCAGCAGTAGCGGCAGCCAGTCGCGACGCGAGTCAATCGCTGGGTTCGCTCGCCCAACGCTTGGACACGCCGCACTCTCGCATCCTGCGCGCGAACGTCACGCGGTGCAGGTCGATCGCCTCGGAGGCTTGTTGAATCTTGCCGCCGTGGACGCGAAGGTGATGCGTGAGGTAGCCGCGATCGAACCGGCGAAGCAGCTCTTCGTGCGCGGTTGCGTAGTCCTTCTCGAACAGATCCGCGTCGCCGTCGTGCCCCGCGATCGACGACGAGCGAAGCGCTCGCTCGGGCGGGAGCTCGCCGGTGGCGAGGTAGTATCGAAGAAAGTTGAGCAGCTCTCGGATGTTTCCGACCCATTCGCGAGCGCGAATCGCGGCCTCGATCGAGGGCGACAGCGTGAACGTCTCTGGCACGTCGACCTCACCGTCTCGCCGAATCTGCTCGACGAGCTGCTTGCACAGCGCGTCGAGCTCGTCGCGCCTCGCGCGCAGCGGCGGCATCTCGATCATGCCCACCGCGAGGCGCTCGAACAGGTCGAGCCGAAATCGCTCGTCGGTCACCATCGACGCGAGATCCCGGTGCGTGGCCGCGATCACCCGCACCCGCACGGGACGCTCGTCGTTCTCTCCGACACGACGGACGCGCTTCTCTTCGAGCACGCGAAGCAGCTTGCCTTGCGCTTCGAGCGGCAGGTCCCCGAGCTCGTCGATCAGCACGGTCCCGCCCGACGCCGCTTCGAAGATCCCCTCTCGCGCTTCGAACGCATGCGTGAACGCCCCTCGTCGGTGCCCGAACAGCTCGCTCTCGATCAGCGTCGTCGAGATCGACGCGCAGTCGACGACCTTGAAGGGGCCCGCCGCGCGCTTGCTTCGCTCGTGAATCGCGCGGGCAAGAGCGGTCTTGCCGGTGCCGGTCTCACCCGTAATCAAGATCGGCAGGTCGGTTTGCGCCAGCCGGTCTGCGCGGCTCAGCGTCGGAGCGATCGTCGGTCCCGCGCGCTCGAAGCCACGCAGCGAATGAGGGCGCGACGGCGATGCAGGGCGGTCGCGCTCTTCGACTTCGAGCCGAAGCTCGGTCTCGCCAACCCGAAGGTTGACCGACGACGGAATCTCGATCGCTTGCTGTCGGACGCAGATCGGACCGACCCAAGTCCCGTTCGAGCTCGAGTCGCGCAGCTGTACGTGGCCGGGGCGCGATTGCAGCTCGAGATGAAGTCGACTCACGGCGGGATCTACGAGCCTCAGCCAGCCCTTCGTGGGCGAGCGCCGCGCCTCTTCCGTGGGCACTCGGATGACTCGAAGCCGTAGCTCTTCGTCAGGGACGTGCTCTTGCTTGCTCGACGAGAGAACCCGCAGCGAAAAGTGTCGTACGTGTGACTCTGTGGGCTCGAGTGGTCGAGTTTTGGCCATCGATAGGAGAGTTTATCGCAGTTCTCTCGGAGCGCTGAGGTTGACGCCGAGGTTCGAGCCAGCGCTATCCTGGCTCCGTGAGGGTCGTGGGTCGCGCTCGGCCAAGCAAGCTGGAAGTGGCCGGACGGTACGCGCTGCAAGAGGTCCTCGGGCGAAGTGCGACGGCTGTTGTGTGGAAGGCGGTCGACCGATTCGACGATCGCGTCGTGGTGCTCAAGTGGCTCCGACGCGAAGCGCTGCGCGTCGGCGTTCGGCGCGAAGCCGCGCTGCTGAGGCTCCTGCGGGTTCCCGGAGTGGTGACGTTGCGGGACGATGGCGTCGCGCGCGGACGGGCTTACGTCGTCTTGGACTTCGTCGACGGTGGGCCGTTTGCCGAGCGCGGACACCGAACGCCCTGGTCGGACCTCGTCGGACGTTTGCGGGCGCTCCTCGTCGTGCTCGCGAGGGTGCATTCGCTCGGCGTGATCCACCGCGACATCAAGCCGTCCAACGTCCTTGTTCGAGGCGACGAGGTCACGCTCATCGACTTTGGGATTTCCGCTGCTCGCGCCCTCGATGATCCTTCCGCTCCGCCGCCGCGCTGGAGCACCGCGGCGTTCATGGCTCCCGAAGTTTGGAAGGGCTACGACTCCGCGCAGAGCGACCTCTACTCCGTCGCCGTCATGGCGTACCTCTCGCTGACGGACCGGTTTCCCTTCGCGGTGCGCGGTGACGTTCAACGGCTCGCGCTCGACCGCGCCGTCGATCGTCCGCGTCTTCGCTGGAATCTCAGCGTAGATGTCCCGCGGGAGGCTCGCTCCGTCCTCGAAGCGATGCTCTCGCCCGACCCGGCGTCTCGTCCGCGCTCTGCGACGGAGGTGCTCGCGCAGCTCCGCGTGGCTGACACGCCTGCGCCCGATGCCCGAGCGGCGGGGAGCGTCGACGCTCGCGACGATCTCTCCTGGGCGCGTCGCCAACGCGGCCTGCTCGCACAAGAGCGCGAGACCTCGTTGCGAGAATCTGCCCCGTCACAGCCCGCGTGCTGTGCTCCCTCGCTCCGACCGCTCTCTTCGGACGCCATCCAGCTCGTGGATGTGCTCCGGCTTGCCGACACGCCCATCCGCGCGAGCGCGGCGTCGCGCGTCATCCGTTGGGGCCCCCGCCGCACCAAGCGAGCGCTGAGCGAGTGCATTCAGGGCGGCGTCGCGACCCGCGAAGCGCGCCTCATCGCGCTCACGCCGCTGGCCAGCAACGTCGAGCCGAGCGCGACTCCATCACATCGTCGCAAGGTCATGCATCGCATCGCGCTCGCGTTGCCCAGAGGGACACAGCGCCGATTCGAGCTGCTCGTCGCTGCCGCCCAATCGCCGACGGACCTCGCCGCAGACGCGATTCGACTCGCGTCCACGCAAGCCATTCGAGGGATGCTCTCGGACGCCGAGAACACGTTGGTGATCGCGGTCCGCGCGCTGCGATCACAAGCGGAAAACACGCCGATCGATGAGTTGCTTCTGCTGTGGTTGCGCGTCGCGCTCGAGCAGTGGACGCCCCTCGCGTTCGATCGGCTACTGTACGAGCTCGAGTCGCACCCCGACGCGCGCGCCACCTGGTGCGCCGCGCTCGCGCGGGCAGGGCTCGCCACGCTGCACTGGACGCCGAAGGCGCTCGAAATCGCGACGAGCGTCCCGCCGACCGATCGCCTCGATCGCGCGCTGCTGCGTATGGAGTTTGTTGTCCTCGCGGCGCAGCGCGCTTCGACGCGCGCGTTGCGTACGCATCTCGAAGCCGTCGCGTCGGCGGCGCCCTCGAGCTGGGGACGCGATCTCGCGCGGTGGAATGGTCGGCTCGCGTATGCCGAGGGGAGATTTCGAGAGGCCGCGCGGCTATGCCTCCGCGCCGCGCGCGGTGAGCGTTGGGTCGGTCGCAGGCTCCGCACGGTGCTGGTCGCCGCTGCGAGCTTGATCGAAGTATGTGAGTTCGACCGCGCACAAGCCTGCGCGCGTGCTGTCCTCGCCGACGCCACCACGCGCGAACTCCGCGCCATCTACGGTCGCGCCCGATGGATCGAGCGGGTCGCTCGGTGGCGTAGCGGGGTCGTCGATTCGCCGGATCTCGCGCTGGCAGACGAGCTTCATTCGCTCGACCCCGAGCTCGCGAGGCTCGTCGCCATCCATGAAGCGACGCTGGCATGGCACTCGCGAGAAGTTGCGCTGTTTTCGGCGTTCGGCGAACTCGCCTCTCGGTGCGAGGGGCACACGACCGAGCTCCTCGGGCGCTCGCTTCTCGAGGCGATGGCCGTCGACCTTGGCCTATCGAGCATGTCGCACGACGAGCGGCTGCGACGCATCGCGGCCTTGCGCGAGAGGGTTCCGAGCATCGCTCTCCAGTTCGCTGCGCTGACGCGGGGCGATGCTGAGCCGAGCGCGGGAGACCTGCGCGTGTTCGAGGAGATGGCGTGCACGGTTCCGAGCGCTCTCTGGTCGTCGCGTCTCGACATCCTGTCGGTCGACGAGTGCCTCTCGCGCTGCGGCGTGATGGACGCCTAAACAGGGATCCGGCAACTGCAACGAAATTTCGCAACGCCTGCAAAATCACAGGCGAACAAACGAGATGCGATGGACTCAGGGCCAGAGGTCGAGCATCTTCGCTACCCACGTTATGTGAGTGAAAATCCTCGTGTAACGCGATCGGCGCAGAGCTGCTTCGCAGCCCCCAATTGAGCAGAACGACGCTGGGCGCGGAGCCGCGAGGCGGCCCCCAAGCGTGCAGAGTGCGTGGAGTGCGTGGAGTGCGACCGCGCCAAAGGCGCAACCCCCACCGGCGCTGCCGCGCGCCCCGAGTGGGCAGAACGACGTTTGGCGCAGTGCTAAAGCCCCCACCCGCGCTGCCGCGCGCCCCGCCCCCGCCTGGAACGGCAGGGGCGGCGGCTTGGCGTTGTGAGGGCCTGGAAATTGTTTGATAGGTTGATTCTGTGGGCCCTTGCTCTGCAAGGGCTTCCGTTGGCTCGATGGTGCCGCGCGTGGTACGGATGGCACGATGGCGCGGCGAAGCGTGGTGGGAGGACGGAGAGGTGCAGTTCGTCGCAAGATCGCGATGGCGAAGCAGCTCCGTCGAGACTCGACAGCGGCGGAGAGTCGTCTCTGGGGCGCTCTTTGCGGCAAGGCTCTTGGCTGTCGAGTTCGCAGTCAGCACGTGATTCGAGGGTGGATCGTCGACTTCTACATCGCGAGCGCGCGCTTGGTGATCGAGCTCGATGGGGATGTTCACGACCTGTGCGCCGAAGAAGACGCACAACGAACGATCACGCTCGAGCACGAAGGACTTCGAGTGCTTCGATTTCGCAACGACGCCGTGCTCGACAACGTCTCCTCCGTCGTCGCCGCCATCGCCGCTGCGATCGACCACGACCCCTGATCCCTACCGAGCCGACGCCAATTGGGTCAATAAAAGCCCTTGCATCGCAAGGGCCCACAGAATCAACCTGTCAGACAATTCCCTCGCCCTCACAACGCCAAGCCGCCGCCCCTGCCGTCCCAGGCGGGGGCGGGGCGCGCGGCAGCGCGGGTGGGGGCTTCAGCACTGCGCCAAACGTCGTTCTGCTCACTCGCGGGCTGCACCTTTGGCGCGCTCGCACTCCCCGCATTCTGCTCGTTCTGTCCCCCGTTCGCTCTGCTACCCTCGCGGCTCACTCCATGACCGACTCCGGGGAAGTCCGCTCGTCTCTCGTGGCCGCGCTCGGCGCGGACCTCGTGGGGCCCTTTGATCCCAGTTCGCCTGAAGAATCCCTGGAGATTCCTCCGTCGCGCTGGTACCTCACGGGCTTCCTCGCGCCGCGCGCGGGCAGAGCGCTCGAAGACCCCACTGCGGACGACGAGTTTCGCGGGACCGAGGACGAAGAGGACGAAGAGCCCGCTTCGTCGCTCGAGCCCGAGCCCAAGCAGAAGAACATGTTTCCCGCGTCGATGGGGCTCTCGGCGCTGTTGCCGCCGTCCGACGACGCGACACACCCATTCATCGACGTGACCGTCTCGTTCGCGGACTACCTTCGTGAAGACACCGCCCACGAGGACAACCCCAAGCGCAAGAAGACCCGCTGGAAGCGCCGCCCCTACGAGCCCCGCACCGTGTCCGTCGCCCTCGACCGCGACGCGCTGTCCGAAGGCGTCTATCTCCCCGACACGCTCGCCGTTCGCCTCTGCGGAAAGCTCGAGATCGCCAGCGCCCCCGGCCTCCCCGAGGGGACGCGCGCCCTCTCGCTCTTCGTCGTCAACGAGCGCCCCACCGGCGAGAAGGGCCGCGCCGACGAGAGCTTCGTCTTTCAAGTCTCGATGACCGCGCGCTACGCGCAGGGCTTTGTCCCGAGGCCCAACCGTCAAGGCGAAGGGAGGACCGACATCGATGACCGCACGTCCGACCTGCAATTTCGCTCGCAGTTCGAGTGGGGAGTCGGACACAACTGCGCCGTGGAGGCGCTCGAGCGCGACGGGCCCGTGCGCGAGCTCGCGACGACCTGGCTCCCGTGCAGCGAAGTGCGCCGGGTCGTCACGGTCGAACAGCCCTCGGTCGTCACCACCATGGACGCGCTCGCGACCCTCGCTGACGGCGACGCCGTGCGAAGCGCGCTCGGCTCGCTCGCGACCACGTACGGCGCGTGGATCGACGCGCAAGCGACGGTGGACGTCGGCGGCGGGACCCGCGACGAGACCCGACGACGGCTGCTCAAGAACGCCCGCCGCGCCCGCGATCGCATCGCCGCGGGCGTCGAGCTCTTGGCCACGAGCGAGCTCGCGCGCGCTGCGTTCTGCATGATGAACCGCGCGATGGCCGACGCCGCACGGCAGCGGAGCCCCGGCCGCTACCGAGACGGCGCGTCGCCCGCGTGGCGGTTGTTTCAGCTCGCGTTCGTCTTGCTCTCGCTCGTCGGGATCACCGACGAGACCCACCCCGATCGCGAAGAGGTCGAGCTGATCTTCTTTCCCACCGGCGGAGGAAAGACCGAGGCCTACCTCGGCGTCATCGGCTACACGCTCCTGTTGCGACGCTTGCAGGGACGATCGCGCAAGGACGAGGGCCTCGGCGTCGCCGTGCTGCTGCGATACACCCTGCGATTGCTCACGCTCGATCAGCTCTCGCGCGCGGCCACCCTCGTGTGCGCGCTCGAACAACTGCGAAGAGAGCGCCCCGAGACGCTCGGCTCCGTGCGCTTCTCCGTGGGGCTGTGGGTCGGCCGCAGCGCCACGGCCAACACCATGGAGCAAGCGAAGAAGGCCATCGTCGACTTCAAGAACTCCTCGGCCAAGAGCCCGGTGTCGCCTTTTCCCCTGAGCAATTGCCCGTGGTGCGGCGGCCCTCTCGGGCGCGACTCGCTCGTGCTCAAGCCCGCGACGAACCCCGACGAAGTCGTCGTTCACTGCGTCGCGCCGCAGGGCCAGCCCGCGTCGCAGTGCGCGTTCGCCCCGCGCAACAACCCCGACGGAATCCCGGTCGTCTTCGTCGACGAGCAGATCTACCGAGAGCTTCCGTGCTTCATCGTGGCCACCGTGGACAAGTTCGCGATGCTCCCGTGGCGCGGCGAGACGGGAGCGCTCTTCGGCCGCGTTCACGGGCGAGAAGGGCGGCGCTTCTACGGCCCCACCGAGCGCGAACCCAAGAGCGCCACGCCCATCCCCGGCGGACTGCGCCCGCCCGAGCTCATCGTCCAAGACGAGCTGCACCTCATCTCGGGTCCGCTCGGGACCATGGTGGGCCTCTACGAGACGGCCATTGAATACTTGTGCGCGCGCCAGGTCGACGGCGAGGTCCCCGCGCTCGTGCGGCCCAAGATCATCGCCTCCACCGCGACCGTGCGGCGCGCCAGAGAGCAGATCCGCGCGCTGTTCGCACGGCCGAGCGCGTCGCTCTTTCCCCCGCCTGGAATCGACGCGGGCGAGACCTTCTTCGCGCGGGTCGATCACCGCTCGCACGGGCGCTTGTACGTCGGCGTCGCGGCTCCCGGCCGAGCGCTCAAGGCCATCCTGCTTCGCTCGTACGTAGCCCTCTTGTCCGCGGCGAATCACGCGTGGGATCCCCAGGGATCGCCCGAGTCGCGCGGCGCGGTCGACCCGTTCATGACCCTCGCGGGGTACTTCAACTCGCTTCGCGAGCTCGGAGGAATGCGCAGGCTCGTCGAGGACGACGTCCGCACCCGCGCGCAAGCCATCGAGAAGCGCCGGCCCGATGAATTCATGGGCGCGCATCCGTGGGCCCGCGATCGCTCGATCGGCATCCCTGTCGAGCTCACCTCGCGCGAGAAGGCCACGGCCATCAAAGAAGCCAAGGATCGCCTCGCCAAGAGCCACGACTCGCCCGAGCACGTCGACGTGCTGCTCGCGTCCAACATGATCTCCGTGGGCGTCGACATCGACCGGCTCGGGCTCATGGTGATCGCCGGGCAACCCAAGACCACCAGCGAGTACATCCAAGCGAGCTCGCGCGTCGGCAGGCAGCACCCGGGCCTGGTCGTCACGTGCTTCAACGTGCGAAAACCCAGGGATCGATCGCACTTCGAGCGCTTCTCGGCGTTTCACCAGAGCTTCTATCGCTACGTCGAGGCCACGAGCCTCACGCCCTTCTCGGGGCCCGCCGTCGAGCGCGGCCTCGCGGGGATGCTCGTCGCCATGACACGCCTCTCGGACCCGCGAATGACCCCTGCGGGCGCCGCGATGGAGATTCAACGGCACCGTTCGATCGCCGAGCGAGCCGTGCGAGAGCTCACCGAGCGAGGCGCCCGACACTCGAGCGCGCTCAGCGAAGAAGAAGTGCAACGCTTGACCCACGCCTTGCGCGACCGAGGGCTGAAGCTCGTCGACGCGTGGGAGAAGCTCGTCGCGCAAGCGATCGACGGCGCTGCCCGGCGCTCGTACTCGCCGCTCGACAAAGAGAAATCCGCAGGAAAACCCCTGTTGTTTACGACCGTCGACGAGCAGCAGCCCGAGCCGCACACGCTCGACGCGCGCTTCTGCGCGCCGACGAGCATGCGCGACGTCGAGCAGTCCGTGCACTTGTGGGTCGAGCGCTCGGGTCTCGGAGGCAAGCGATGAAGAAGGGCGCGACGAACACCAGCCACGGCCCGCGCGCGCAACAACAGCCAGACGGCGCCGTGCGCGCGAGCCAGATGGTGACCACCTACGGGCCGGGCTCGATGGTGGACTTGCTTCGCGACGCGGTGCTCGTCGGCGGCTTGGACTTCTGGAGCTACCCGAAGGAGTTCGCGGTCCCCACGATCGATGAGCCGCGGCTGCGCGAGGCGATCGTGCGGCAGTTCAGCGAGCGCGCGGCCGCTGGGGGCGCGCGCGTCGAGCTGTCCAGCGACCAGCCGTTTCGCGCGCCGCCGTCGGGCAACGACCGCGAGCCGACGAAATTCTCGGGGGTGGCTGTGGCGGAGTTTCCCCGGTGGTTCGTCTGCCAGAACCCGAGCTGCCGACAGCTCTTGCAAGCGCGCGACGGGCTCGAATTCAAGAGCCATCGGTACTGGCATCACTGCGGCGCTGGCAAGAGCAAGAAGCCGAGCGAGTGCGTTCCTGTGCGCTTCGTGGAGGCGTGCAAGCGCGGGCACCTCGATGACTTTCGATGGATCTTGTTCGTGCACGAGCTGCAGAACAAAGAGCGCTGCGCCAAGCCCGAGCTCGTCTTCGACGAGGGGCCGAGCGGCGACTTCGACGACATCGCCATTCGCTGTCTGTCGTGCGGCGCGAACGCGCGCTTGCGCACTGCCATGTCGGGGATGCCCATGCGCTGCCGCGGAAGGCGCCCGTGGCTCGGCCGCGAAGGCGACGAAGAGTGCGGCGAGAACGTCCGTCTGCTCGTTCGCACGGCGACCAACTCGTACTTCTCGCAGTCGATGAGCGCGCTCTCGATCCCGGACAAATCGAAGGAGCTGCACAACAAAGTGCGGACCCACTGGAGCGTGCTGAAGGGCGCGAACGCCGGGTCGCTTCCAGTGTTTCGGACGATCGAGAGCGTGCGACACGACCTCGACGGGTATCGCGACGACGAGGTGCTCGACGCGATCGGCGCGCTCAACGAGGACAAGCCGGGGCCCGCGGTCCCCATTCGGACCGCGGAGTACGCGCAGTTTACGAGCGCGAAGGTTGAATCTGTGGGCGAGCTTCCCGCGGACGACGAGGTGTTCTTCGCGCGGAGAGCGGTCGCGCGCAGCCCGTGGCCCGAGGGCGTCGCCGCCGTGGTCGTTGTGCCCAAGCTCCGCGAAGTGATCGCCCAGATCGGGTTCACGAGGCTCGAGCCCGTCACGCCCGACGTGCAGGGCGAGTACGACCTGGGCGTGCAGACCGCGGCGCTCGGGCTGACCACGAATTGGCTTCCCGCCAGCGAAATCCGAGGCGAAGGCGTCTTCATCGAGCTCGACGAAGCCAAGGTGCGCGCGTGGGAGGCGCGCCCCGAAGTGCAAGCGCGCGGCAGAGAGCTGTTGCACGGGTACGAGACGTGGAAGGCGAGCGCGGTGAGCGCGCCGGAGTTTCCCGGAGTGCGGTTCTATCTCTTGCACTCGCTGTCGCACTTGCTCTTGTCCGCGATCAGCTTGGAGTGCGGCTACGCGGCGAGCGCGATCCGCGAGCGAATCTACTGCGGTCCCTCCGAGCGCGACCTGCACACGCCCATGGCGGGCATCCTGCTCTCGACCGGAACCACCGGCAGCGAAGGGACCCTCGGCGGCCTCGTCGAGCAAGGTCGCTCGCTCGAGACACACCTCCGTCACGCGTGGGACTTGGGGCGCTTGTGCTCCAACGACCCCGTGTGCGGCGGTCACAGCCCCGAGCGCGACCACGCCGAGCGCTACCTCGAAGGAGCGGCGTGTCACGGCTGCCTCTTCGTCGCCGAGTGCTCGTGCGAGCGCTTCAACCGCTACCTCGACCGCGCCCTGGTCGTCCCAACCTTGGGACACTCGGACCGGGTGGCGTTCTTCTCGAAGCGGCCATGAGCCGTGGCTTGAGCGGCGTTTCTCGGGCGCTCCTCGAGCAGCTGCTCGTCGCGGTCGAGCGAGGTCGCGTGGATTGCCCGCTGAGCGAGGTCGAGCTCGTCGACGAGGGGCTCGGGGCGATCTCGAAGACGCTGCTCGACGCGCTCGAGGGGCTCGACGCCACGAGCGTTCGCGCGGTGCTGCGCGCGGTGATCGCCGAGCGAGCGTTCAGGCCGCCGCCGCGGCTCGACCTCGTGTGGTCCGGGCCCGACGCGCGCGGGAGCGTCTCGCGCGACACGTCGCTGGTCGTGCGCGCGCTCTTCGAGGGAGCGACGCGCGAGGTGCTCATCGGCGGCTACAGCTTCGACAAGCCCGAGATCCTCGCGCCCTTGCACGAGGCGATGCGCGACCGGGGCGTGCGCGCGACGATCTTCATGGACATCCGCGAGACCGCCAAGAGCGCGGCGCTCGCGGACAAACACGCGATCGAGTGCGTCGACCGATTCTTCTATGAGCTCTGGGTCTTCGGTCCGCCGAGGCCCGTCGTGTATTGGGACCCGAGGACGGCGCGCCCCGGCCCTCCGTGGGCGAGCTTGCACGCCAAGTGTGTGGTGGTCGACGACGAGCGAGCCTTGGTGACTTCGGCGAACTTCACGGACCGAGGCCAAGAGCGAAACATCGAGGCGGGCGTGCTCATCGAGGACAAGGGCTTCGCGGGCGAGCTGGCGGTGCAGTGGCGAGCGCTCGTCGCCGCGGGGGTGTTGGCGATGTATCGCGGATAGGACCACCCGCGCTGCCGCGAGCGAGCGAGTGAAACGGCAGTGGGCGCAGTGCTAAAGCCCCCACCCGCGCGCGAGCGAGTGCAACGACAGTGGGCGCAGTGCTAAAGCCCCCACCCGCGCTGCCGCGCGCCCCGCCCCCGCCTGGAACGGCAGG
>LNEO01000186.1 GCA_001465015.1 Deltaproteobacteria bacterium Ga0077539
GGCGCGGGGGAGTGCCAGTGCCCTCCCGTTGAACCTAAACGGATGGGGGCGCGGACGGTCATAGGCGCCGAAAACTCCACGGCACAACAAGCGAGTTGGATTTGCAAATCGAGCGACGAAACGACGTCTGTCACCGAGCCGCGGGGCGCGCGGCAGCGCGGGTGGGGGCTTCAGCACTGCGCCCACTGTCGTTGCGCTCGCTGGCGCGCGGCTGCGCGGGTGGGGGCTTCAGCTCTGCGCCCACTGTCGTTGCACTCTCGCGCGCAGCAGCGCGGGTGGAGGTCGCCCCGCGGCTCGGTGACAAACGTCGTTTCGTCGCTCGATTTGCAACTCCAATTCGCTAGTTATGCCGTGGAGTTTTCGGCGCCTATGACCGTCCGCGCCCCCATCCGTTTAGGTTCAACGGGAGGGCACTGGCACTCCCCCGCGCCTTGCGCGCACACTCAGCGTCGTGCGTTCGCGGTCCTCGCTCCTCGCTCTCGTCGTGATCGCGTCCTGCGCTCGCCCTGCCACGCGCGCGACTCGATCGCAAATCGCTCCGCGAGCCGCTCCGACCCCGCCCGCTGCCAGCGCGCCGCGTCCGCCCGTGCCGGTGTTGGCTCGCGCGAACGTCCGAGAGTTCGCGCGGGGCGTCGCGTACTCCCATGACTGGTCGAGCCGCGGCGCAAACGGCTACGGATCGGACGCAGACCGCGCGCAGCTCGATCGGCTCGGCGCCCACGGCGTCTCGTGGATCGCCGTGATGCCCTACGCGATCGCCGACGGAGCGAGCGCCCGAAGCATCACGAGCGCGCGAAGCTTCCCGATGGGCGAACGCGACCCGCTCGTCGAGAGCACCATCCGCGACGCGCGCGCGCGGGGACTCCGCGTGGTGCTCAAGCCGCACTTGTGGGTGCGCGGCTCGTGGCCCGGCGCGCTCGGCGCAGACCGCGGGGCCGCGCGCGAGCTCGTTCGCTCGTGGGCCGCGATCATCGATCACTACGCGGACATGGCCGAGCGCACCGGCGCTGACGCCCTCGCGATCGGAACCGAGATGGACCGGCTCGCCGAAAGCGCCCCCGAAGAGTGGCGCGCGATCATCGCCGCAGCGCGCGCGCGCTTTCGCGGCATCGTGACCTACTGCGCCAACTGGGACAGCTATCCGCGGATCTCGTTCTGGCGAGAGCTCGATGTGATCAGTATTCAAGACTACGCGCCCCGCGCCGACGGCGCCGCCAACGAAGCGCGCCTCGCCACGCTCGCCGCGCGCACGCGCGAGGTGATCGGGCGCTACGCGGCCTTCTCGCGCCGCAACGAGCGCCCCGTGTGGCTCACCGAGGTGGGCTTTCGGTGCGACAGCGACGCGCTCGAGCACCCGTGGCGATGGCCCACGCCCGAGGACCGCTGCCAGAGCTGCGACCTGCAGGCCAGGGCCTTCGACGCGACGCTCGCGGCGATCGCCGAGCGCCCCGAAGTGCGCGGCGTCTTCGCGTGGAAGTGGTTCACCTCGGGCGGCGCCGAAGACGAGGGCCGCTGCGGCTTCGCGCTCACCGACGCTCAGACGAGGTCCGTGTTGCAACGGTGGTATCGCGAGTCGCCGCTCAGGTAGCGGGTCGCGATCGCGCGGCGTGCGATGATCTCCCGACATGACCGACGACGCCTCATGGGTCCCCAACTGGGAGGCGAGGATCACCGAGGCTCGCGTGAAGCTCGGGCGCGCCGAGACCGACCCGCAGAGGGCGGAGGCGTACATCGAAGAGTGCCACGCGCACGTCGATCGCGAGCGCTGGACGATCCA
>LNEO01000187.1 GCA_001465015.1 Deltaproteobacteria bacterium Ga0077539
CGCGGGTGGGGGCTTTAGCACTGCGCCAAACGTCGTTTGGCTCGCTCGGGGCGCGCGGCAGCGCGGGTGGGGGCTGCGTAGCAGCGCTGCGTCCAGCGCGTTCCACGAGGAATTTCCCAAGCACAACTTGGGTAACGATGGGCGCTCGTCTCCCAGCCGTGTGCCAGGCGCGCCTTCATCCACGAATTCAACGCCTTCCCTCGGGGCGTTGCGCATCACAAAGGCGGCAGCGCGGGTGGAGCCGCGCTGCGCGGTCGCTGCGCACGATCCGCCATCACACCCCGTCGCGTGGCGAAAGCTGGGATTCATCAGCGACGCGGCCGGTCGTACACGAGCACCGTGCCGAGGATTCACAGCGCGACACGGGGGGCAGTGGTCGCGCGCCACGAGGATCTGCAACGGCGCCGAGAGGACGTCTTCAAATAATTGAAATCAATAAGCAAAGTAGCGATTCGGTGTTCGTTGGAACGCGCGTTGCGCTGTTGTCCCGCGCATGTTCGACACGCTGAGTCTCCTTCCTCTCTTGCTGGCGCAGCTGCTTCCGGCGGTCCCTGCGACAGGTGCGTCGCAGAGCCCCGCGCAATTCGACCCGACCTTCGAGCAGCCGACGGTCGTTCGCGAGCGAGGCGCGTCGCCGGTGTTCTATCGAATCGACCCGCGCCTCGTGTACGGGTTCGTTCGTTCGCAGACCGGCGTGCACGTGCGCGTCGCGCCGACGGCCGGCGCGGCGTTTACCTTCGGCGCGCTCGGCGGAGCGCTCGTTCGCGCGGGTCGCAACGCGCGCGTGTCCCTCGTCGCGGAGACGGGCTATCGGTACGTGGGTTTTGGCTCGCACTTCGTCGTGTTCGGAGCGGGGCTGCTCATCGACGCGCGCCCGCGCCTCGACGACGTGACAGAGCGCGACAGCGACGTCCGCGCTCGCGGGCGCGTTGCGTTGATCCTGCACGGTCTCGCCGGCGCGAGCGAGTCCCGAGGAGCGCGCGGCGTTCGCACCTCGCTCGTGTTTGCGATGGGCTGGCTCACCGTTGGGGCCGGCCACCAGTGGGTCGACGCCGAAGGGCTTCACACGCACGAGCTGCATCTCGAGCTGGGAACCATGGTCACGATCGGAGAGCGATGATGAATCGATCGAGCATCACCCTCGCGCTCAGCCTCTCGTTGAGCGCGTGCGCGCCCTCGGTGCGCGACCTCGTGGCGAATCGTCACTATCGCGAGGCCGTCTGCGCCGCGTACGAGGCGAACGACCCTTCGATCACGCGCACGGTGAGCGAAGGTCTGCTCGACGACCTCGGGCTGAAGGTGCATGCGCAGCTCGTTCGCGCGCCGCTCCTCGACGAGCTGCAACGGGCGCGGACGCCGGATCGCGCTGTGGCCATGGTGCGGTTCGACACGCAGAGCGACGTGCTTCCGCTGGAAGACGCGTCGATTCGAGCGTCGTTCGGCAGCGAGCGTTCGCTGTTCGTCGAGCGTGCGGCGCGCGGCGGTATCGGCGTGTATCCCGCGACGATCGCAGGGCTCGCAGCGGTCACGGGCGAAGAGCTCCCGCGAGGACATCGTGTGACGACGTACATCACCGGCGCCAATGTGCTTCGCGGCATGGCGGCGCTCGCGACGGCCGGGCTCTCGCTGCTCTTCTCGCCGATGCAGTCCGAGACGTTCTCCGTCGGGCCGAGCGACGCGGAGGTTCGCCGCGCGGCGCCGAGAGCGACGGAGCTCGCCGTGCACGTGCAGCGAACGGGATGCGCTCGGATCCCACAGGGCGCATGGCGATGTCGCTGGTACGCCATCATCGACGAGCGCGCGGACGCAGAGCTCTTCGTGCGGCTCTCGATGACGTACCGCGCAGACGCTCCGCGCCGGCGCGAGACTGTCTGTTATCTCGAAGGGCAAGCGCGCCTCTCGTTGGGGCGCGTCGGGGATCTCTCGCGCACGCTGCCCGAGCGCTTCGGTCAGCGCGCGATCAGCCTTTCTGCCGCGACTCGCGGGGGCCGATTCGACTTCGGAGGCAGCATCCCAGTGCGTCCTCGGTAGCAGCGGTGCTCGTTCACGCAAGCTCAGCGCTCTTGGACATTCGTCCCCCAGCGACGCTCGCGTTACACCGCGCGGATCAGGCGCATCTCCTTTTTGCCGCCGCGAATCAGCAGCGCTCGCGAGGCGGCGAGGTCTGCCACCGTCACCTGGTGCTTGATGTCGGTAACCTTCACGCCGTTGACGTAGGCGCCGCCCTGCTGCACCAGCGTGCGCCCCGCCGTCTTCGACTCGACGACGGTTCGCGCGAGCAGCTCCACGACGTTGATCCCTGTGGTGAGGTCCGCGCGTGGCACGTCGATCGCTGGAATGATCTCGAGCAGACGCTCGACCTCTTCGCCGGAGAGACCTCCGAGCGTACCGGCCTTGAAGATCTGGTTGGCCCACTCGATCGACGTGACGGCGTCTTCGCCATGGACCCACGCGGTCAACGCGCGCGCGAGCTCGATTTGCGCGACGCGCTTCGAGCGATCCTTCTCGTGTTCGTCGAGCAGCAGCTCGAGCTCGGCGAGCGGCCGCAGTGAGAAAAGCCGCACCAATCGCGGCGCTTCCTCGTCGTTGCGATTGAACCAGTACTGGTAGAACGTGAACGGACGAGTGAGCGCGGGATCGAGCCAGATGCGCTCGCCCGTCGAGGTCTTGCCCATCTTCTGGCCCGTCGAGTCGAACAAAAGCGGCGCGGTCAGCCCGAACAGCTGCTGCTCGCCGAGCTTGCGAGACAGCTCGCACCCCGCCGTGATGTTGCCGTACTGATCGCTGCCTCCGACCTGCAGCCGGCAGTTGTACGCGCGCGCCAGGTGCACGAAGTCGTACGCCTGCAGCAGCATGTACGAGAACTCGGTGTAGCTGATGCCGCTCTCGCTCTCGAGGCGGCTCTTCACCGAGTCCTTGGCCATCATGTAGTTGACGGTCAGGTACTTGCCTGTGTCGCGCAGAAACTCGAGGAAGCCGATTCCTCGCGTCCATTCTGCGTTGTTGGTCATGACCGCGCCGGTCGGGTGATCGCCGAAGTCGAGCAGGCGCGAGAGCTGCGCTCGGATGCCCGCGAGGTTCTTCGCGAGCGTCGCGTCGTCGAGCAGGTTGCGCTCGTCGCTCTTGCCCGACGGATCACCGATCATGCCGGTCGCTCCGCCCACCACGATGATCGGACGGTGTCCGGCCATCTGCAGGCGCTTGAGCAAGATCGTGGGGACCAGGTTGCCGACGTGCAGGCTCGCGGACGTCGGATCGTAGCCAGCATACACAGAGACCGGCGCGTGGTCGGCGAGCAGGTCGCCGAGCCCTGTACGGTCGGTGCAGTCCTTGAGCAGGCCACGAGCGTTGAGCTCGTCGAGGATCTTCATCGGCGCAGACCCTATCATGCAGAGCGGCGACGATTTTCGTGCAACGCACGCTCCCCCCTCCGTCACCGGATCGAACTTCGATGAAGGACCGACGGTCACGGGTGTTGCTCTGCGCGGCGGTCGCCGCGATGACGATGGACTGCCGGCGCACGAACAGCCGCGGTGATACGGCGGCGCGCTCTGCGAGCAGCGGGCCGACGAGCGAAGCTGCGCTTCGAGCGCGGCCGCCGACGCAGTGGGAGCAGTTGATGGCGCGCGCGTTCAGCCGCAGCAAGACGTCTCGCTCGAGGTGGCGCTGCAGGCGTGGGCCATGACGATGGGACCACTGCCAGGGGTGAGCGCCCCTCGCAATGATGGCTCGGCGCCGTCCTGCGGATACACCTCGCAGCTCTGGGTGTTGCATCACTGGCGGTCGCTCAGCCCCGAGCAACGACTCGCGGTCGAGCAGCGAATCAGCGGTCAAACGACGGCGTCGAGCGACAGGCACACGATTTCGAGCGCGCTCGCGGCGGCGATCCCGGGCCTCGGCGGGACCGAGGAGTCCTGCTCTGTTGCGCAGTCCCCTCCCTGGACCGAGTCGGAGCGGGCGAGCGTGCGGGCGTTGGTGGCGCGGCTGCTCGAGAACGCTACCCCCATGGCGTCGTTCTCGACGTGCGTGATGGGGGTCGGGAAGCTCGTGGTCGAGCAGCCGCAGCTCGCGCGCGGCTTGCTCGGTCACGAGGTCGTGCACTGTTTTCAGCAGGACGCGTTCGACGGCACCGTCGAGGAGTGGGGCGAGATGAACACTCGCGACGGCTCCTCGATGCAGTACATCGTCGAGGGCGGCCCCGCCTGGATCGGCGAAGAGCTCGCGGGCGGAACCGACTTCTCCGCAGGCTGGTGGTACTCGTACATCAACGGCCGACGCTCGCACGGCGAGGGACGCTTCTCTCTCTTGCTGTACGAATACGATGCCATCGGCTTCTACGCTCACCTCTCGGCGCGCGGCGCTCCCATATGGCGCGCGCTCGTGCCTGCGGTGAACCAGGGACCGCACGAGTTCTTCGACGCGCTCGTGGGCTCGGTTCGACCCGAGACCGAACCGCTGTCGACCTGGGCCTCGGCCACGGTTCGTCGTCCGTGGGGGGCTGCCTGGCAGGCTGCGGGGCGGGTGATTCCTCCGGACGCGCGGCGCGAAGCGCATCGGGTCGACACGCTTCGCGCCGGGGTGAGCGCGACGATCTCGGCGGCGCCGATGGCTCAGTACGTCGCGCAATTTCCGCTGCAATCCAACGTTCGCGTCGTGCGTGTGGTCGGCCAGGGGCACGCGCGCTTCGTTCGATGGCAGCGCCGAGCGCTCGGGCAACGGACCGCTGCGCTGGGACTGGTGCGTCGGAAACTGCCTGTGCCCGGACGGACAACCGATCGCGGGCGTCGCGCAAAACACGGCGACGGTGAGCGGTGGCGCGCCGTTGACCATCGCGCTCTCGGGTTCGGCCAACGAGCGGACCGAGCTCGAGGTGTACGCGCTGGATCCGTGCACGATGACCCCTGTGCCACAGGACGCGGGGCAACCGGCGCCGATCCGACCCGAGGCGCCGATCCATGGGCAGGACGCTTGGCTGCTCGGCGGGTGGCTGCTCGACACCGCAGCCTCGACCGTGTTCGATACGCTTC
This sequence comes from Deltaproteobacteria bacterium Ga0077539, assembly GCA_001465015.1. Taxonomy (GTDB): domain Bacteria; phylum Myxococcota_A; class Polyangia; order Polyangiales. The sequence continues at coordinate 5,028 of LNEO01000187.1, forward strand.
GAGCCCAGCGCGATATTCGCTACCGCGGAACGCTGACGTTGAGCTTCACCGCTCGCGAAGCGCTCGCCGCGCCCGCGGGCTTCTCTGCCGAGTACACGTTGCCCAGTCCGGGCATCGGCGGAGCGGTGATCACCAAGATCTTCGCGCAAGGAGGGACCACCGCGACGTGGCGCGCGAGCGCCGGGCCCGCTTTGTTTACGCGTGCTGCGAACGGGCTGTCATTTCTCGTGCAGACCACGATGGGGGCGTCGCGCTTCCGCTTCCGCCCACCACGATCGGCGCCGACCAGATGCCCGAGCTGACGCCGACCACTGCGCGCTACGAGTGCATCCCCAACCGTCGCTTGACCTTCTTTCTGCCCAACTCGACGCGCGCGGTGTACCGAAAGCGCTGAGCCGCGGGAGGTCCGCGATGACTTGCTGCGCTTCGGGCGAGCGTTCAACGGATCGATCGAGGTCGTCGAGACGCGCCTGTTGCGAACGGACAGCCGCGTAGCGCTCGAGAAATGTGCGGAAATCACGAACAAACAGTTGGGTTCTGTTATTCCTGTATTGTGGGCATCGTAGACGAGCGAACGGGATCGCGCCGTTCGATCGCCTGCGGAAAGAGCACCCATGCGAACCCCCTCAATGCTTTGTCGATGGCTCACAGGCGCGGCCTCGCTCGCGCTCGTGGCCTGCGGCGGCGGGACGAGTCCCACCGACGCAACGGTCCAGGATACTGGGCGAGAAGCCTCCGCTCCTGCCGACGTCGTGAGGCCGGACGTGTCGGTCGGACCCGACGTGGAGATCCCCGACGCGGGAACGCCAGACGCTGAAGGCCCCGACGCGGACGCGGGCCCTGCCTGTGTAGCGCCGAGAATGATGTGCGGGGATCGCTGCGCAGATCTTCAAACGGACACGACGCACTGTGGAATGTGCGGCAACTCCTGTCCGATGGGGCAGAGCTGCGTCGCTGGCGCGTGCGCGTGCCCCATGGGCGAAATGATGTGTGGCGGCGCGTGCCGCGACACGGCCATGGACCCTGCGAACTGTGGTCGCTGCGGCAACGCGTGCCCAATGGGGCAGAGCTGCGTCGCGGGCGCGTGTGCGTGCCCAATGGGCCAGATGTTGTGCGGCGGCGCGTGCGTAGACACAGCGAGTGACACGGCCAACTGTGGGATGTGTGGCAACGCGTGTCCGGCGAGCCAGAGCTGCGCGATGGGTCGCTGCGCCTGCGCGATGGGTCGTACGGCGTGCGGCATGGGCGCGATGACGGTCTGCGCGGACACGCAGACGGACGCGGCCAACTGCGGCGCCTGCGGAACGGCATGCGCGACGGGACAGAGCTGCGTCGCCGGGGCGTGCGTGTGCCCGATGGGCCAGACGCTCTGCGGCGGCGCGTGCGTGGACACGTCGATGGCCGCAGCCAACTGCGGTCGCTGCGGCAACGTGTGCGGCGCTGCGCAGACCTGCACGGCGGGCGCGTGCGCCTGCCCGATGGGACAGACGGCGTGCGGGACGAGCTGCGTGAACACGCAAACGGACAACGCGAACTGCGGGATGTGCGGAGCGGCCTGCCCCATGGGACAGAGCTGCGTGATGGGCGCGTGTGTGTGCCCGACGGGACAGACGCTCTGCGGCGGCGCGTGCGTGGACACGCGGTCGAACGGCGCGAACTGCGGTCGCTGCGGCAACGCGTGCCCGATGGGACAGAGCTGCGTGGCGAGCCTCTGCGGCGCGGTTCCGGCGAACGACACGAGGGCGATGGCGACGGTCATTCCGTTGATGGCGCCCTCGACGACGCTCACGACGGACACGACCGGCGCGAGCAACAACACCATGGGGCCCGCAAGCTGCTCGTGCACCGCTGGGCGCGACGTGTTCTACACGTTTACGCTCACGGCCGAGGAGATCGTCTACGCGGACACGCTGGATGGAAACACCTGGGACAGCTCGCTCTTCTTGCAGAACGCGATGGGCGTGAACCTCACGCCTCTCGCGGGCTCGACGACATGCAGCGACGACTCGTGCGCGACGAACCGCTCGCAGATCGTGGCGAGGCTCACCCCTGGGCAGTACTACCTCGTGCTCTCGGGCTGCTCGCAAGGCCGGGCGACGATTCGCTTTCAGCACCTCCCGGTGGGCAGCGGAACGGTCAACGCGATCACGCCGACCGCGATGAACCAGGTCGCCTCGGGCACGATCACGACGGGCACGGGCCGTGTCAACGGTGGCTGCAATTCTGGCGGCGCCGAGGATATGTACTTCTTCACGACGTGCCCGAACTTCGTGGCCTCGGAGCTGCACGTCTCGACCTGCGGCGGCGCGGGCTGGGACACGGTGGTGCACCAGGCGTCGCCGGCGCGCATGCCGGTGACGCAGTGCAACGACGACTTCTGCGGGCTGCAGTCGTCGCTCGAGACGCAGATTCCGGCGGGGGCTGGGATGCATGCGTTCTACATCGACACGTTCAACACGCGCGCGTCGGGCCCGTACATGGCGAGCTACCGGTTGGGCTCGTGCGCGAACAGCTTCGCGGACTGCATGGGGACGTGCAGGTACACCGTGACGGACAACGCCAACTGCGGGATGTGTGGCAGCGCGTGCACCGGCGGCCAGACGTGCGGCATGAGCGCGTGCGCGTGCCCGATGGGACAGACCGCCTGCATGGGGACCTGCCGCGACCTGCAGACGGATAACAACCACTGCGGAGCGTGCGGAAGCGTGTGCCCCACTGGCGCGACGTGCAGCGCGGGCGTGTGCCAATTCACGACCAGCATGATGGACCTCACGGTGGCTGGGACGCAGACGATCAACGCGCAGCAAGCGTCGGTGAACGGGACGCGTGCCGCGACGACGGCGACCGTCTCGAACGTGATGGGGATGTTCGCGATCGGCGACCTGGTGCTGCTGCATCAGTCGCAGGACGCCGCTGGGGCGGCGGGTCAGTACGAGTTTCGTCGGGTGACGATGGTGGCGGGAACGACGCTGACCTTCGAGGCGCCCCTCGTGAACACGTACATCACGCGTGACATGCCGTTCGCGCGGGCGCAGCTCGTCCGCGTGCAGGAGGCCCGCAACGTGACGGTTCCCGCCGGCGCGACGCTCACGGCCCCCGCGTGGAACGGCAACACAGGCGGCATCCTCGCCGTCGCGGCGTCGGGCACGGTGACCGTGGCCGGCGCGGTCAACATGGACGGCCGCGGGTTTCGCGGACGCGCTCACGCGTGCACGTACCGTTGCGCGCGTGGCTTCCAGGGTGAAGGCCACACGGGCCTCGGCGGGGCGAACATCGTCTCCAACGGAAGCGGCGGCGGCGGCGGCGGCGCGGGCCAGGACGACGCCTCTGGCGCGGGCGGCGGACACGCTGCAGCGGGTGGCAACGGCGGCAACGGCGGCTGCGGCTTCTGCGCGGAGGCGTGCCCGATCCCAGGCGGAACCGCGGGTGTCGCCACTGGCGCAGCGAACCTCTCGGGTGTCCTCTTCTTCGGCGGCGGCGGCGGTGAAGGCGGCGCGGACGAAGACGGAAGCAGCCCCGGCTCGGGCGGCTCGGGCGGCGGCGCCGTCGTGATCCGTTCGAACGTAATGACCGTCACCGGTGCAGTGTCCGCGAGCGGCCTCGGCGGCGCGGGCGGAAGCAACGCCTGCGGCGGTGTTGGCTGCGGCATGGGCGGCGGCGGCGGCGGCGCGGGCGGCTCGGTGCGCCTGCAGGCCATCACCTCTGTGTCCGTCGGAATGAACCTCGTTCGCGTGGCGGGCGGCGGTGGCGGCGGCGCGACCTGCGGCACAACGTCGGGCGGCTCGGGCTCGGTCGGTCGCATCGGTGTGAACGCGCCGACGGTGACCGGCACGTCGGCGCCTGGCTTCGACCGTAACTGATCGTCACGTCGCGGCAGCGAAGGGGGCGTCGCTGTTGGAGGTACTCCCGAAGAATGCGTGTAGACGGTCTTCGGCTTCGGCCCGCGACGCGCGTCTCGGTCAATCAGAGGGTCTCGGGTGAAGGGCGGAGCGTGCCGCGACTCGGACCAACGGCGACACAAAAGCCATCCGGTAGCCGACTCGATCTCGAGGGAAGGGCGCGACATGCACGACAACGTGCGCGATTGGTTGGGGCGGTTCGGTGAATTCCAAGGGAGGGGGCGGCCCGCGATCCATCGCGCTCGGTCTGAGCCCGATCACGGGACCGGTCCATGCTGGAGCCGTCAGGCCGGTGTGCTCCTTCGCCGACGTCGCTGTCGCGGCGGGTGAGCTGTCCTTCGACGGCTGCCGCTTCTGCTTCTGCCGCGTGGGAGGCGTTGGACGAAGCGCTTCGGGGTCATTCCGACGCTCGCCTCGACGAGGTGCTCGCGTCGTTGCCCGCGCTCCGGTCGGTGAGCGTCTTCGAGGTGACGCTGTTCTGCCTCATCGAGCGCAGGGAGTTTCGACCTGCCGTGTCGCTCGAGCGATGCTCTCTCCTGGTTGCGTTTGCGCGTGCGTGCGGCGCGCGTCCGTCGGCGCAGCGGACCTCGTAGCAGAGTTGATCTCCTGACTGAGGACCGCTGCGTCGAGCGGGCTGCTTCGCGATGTTGCTCCCGAGCGCGCGCTCGCCGTGTACGATGAGCCATGAGCTGGAGCGGCGCGACCGCAGTAGTGACCGGAGCAGGTTCGGGAATCGGCAAGGCGCTTGCGTGTGCGATGGCTTCGCGCGGCGCGAACGTGTTCGTCACCGACGTGAACGAGCAGAGCGCGCGCGAGGTCGCCGCGACGTGTGGTGCGCGGGCGCAGGCGCGGCGCTTGGACGTGCGCGACCCAGACGCGGTCCGCGCGGTGATCGAAGAAGCTGCGACGGTGACAGGGCGCTTGGACTACCTGTTCAACAACGCAGGGATCGCCCTCGGCGGCGAGGCGCAGGACCTCGTGCTCGGCCACTGGGAGCGAATCCTGGACGTCAACGTGCGTGGCGTGGTGCACGGCGTGGTGGCGGCGTATCCGATGATGGTGAAGCAGGGGCGCGGGCACATCGTGAACGTGGCCTCGCTCGCGGGACTGGGCGCGGCGCCGCTGCTCGCCCCCTACTCGATGACCAAGCACGCGGTCGTGGGGCTCTCGACGAGCCTGCGCGCCGAAGGAGCCGCGCTCGGCGTGCGAGTGAGCGTGCTCTGTCCGGCCGCGATCGAGACGCCCATCCTGGACAGCGAGAACCCCAAGGACCTTCCGAATCCCACGTGGAAGCCCGATATGCGCCGGTTTCTCACGAAGATCGCGGGCCCGCCCTACCCCGTGGACGAGCTCGCGAAGGAGGCCCTCGCGGGCGTAGAGAAGAACCAGGCGGTGATCGTGGTGCCCGGGCGCGCGAGGCTGGTGTGGCGCGTGAGCCGATGGTTTCCTGCGCTCGCAGAGCTCGGCGTGCTCGATGCCGTTGCCTCCGAGCGCAAGCACAAGTCTTGAGCGACGCGCGAAGGTAGAAGCAGGCCCGTCCCTCGCAGTCTGTTGGGAATACGTCCCGAGAGACCTGGCGCGCTTCGCCGACCGAAGGCTGCGCTGCGGGACTCGCCTCGCGATCGGCTCTCCTCGATCACGTGCCGATCGCGGCGTCTCGGTTGGCGCGAGTCTCTGCGAGGTCCTTCGCGTAGCGATCGTGCCCTTCGGCGACGAGCGCCTCATAGAACGCGATCGACTTCGCATAGAGGCGCTTGGCCTGCTCACCCTTGACGTACTTGGGGTTGTACTTCGTCGGTGGTGGTTGAGCGACCATCGTATCGGTCGGCAGCGCCGCGACGAACGCCTGGCTCGCGGCCTTCATGCTCTTTTCTGTCGGGTCTTTCGCGAGCGCTTCGAGCGCAGCGCGCTGCGCGGGATCGAGAAGCGGAGCGATGATCGCGGCCCACGCCTTCAGCGTGTTGTCTCGATCGGCGCCGTCGGTGGCAGCGTCCCAGTCCGAGCCGTGCGCGAGCCACAGTCGAAGGAGGGCTTGCGCGAACGTCGGAGCGAACAGTTGTGCGGTGTCCTCGTCGTGGGGCACGTACACCACGGGCGCCTCCGCGGCGTCTCGCTGCCAGGCGGGACAGAACACATAGGATCCGCCCGCGCCGTCGCCGGCGAAACGATAGAGTCCCGGTCGCAGGTCGGTCGCTTCGATCACTTCGGAAGGAGCGATCTCCCACTCGATTCCGCGCAGCCAGAGCACGCGGGGTCGGCGCTCGGCGTAGAGGCGTTGGCGGTCTTCGTTCGCGAGTTGGTCGTACGCGACGCCACCCCAGTAGTCGAAGCAACCGTTGGCGTGCAGGGCCACGAAGCTCTCGGGCAGTTTCATCGGCCGCACCGTAGTCCGCTCGAATCGCGGCGACGAATTTCATGGGTCCTTTGGTGACGCAGTGATCCCCAACGAGAGAGCGCCGCGACGAGCAGGGCGAGCAGGGATCGAGCGACGTGTCACCGGCTTGGAGTGATTCGTCGCTGCGCGCGGGCTTGACGCGGGAGCTGTCGCGATGAGCGCGGCGCTTGTGAGGTCGCTTCCATGCTCGCCGTCGGCGTTCTCTTGCTTCTCGGTCGAGCCGGGCTTGTTCGTCCGAGCTCGCCTTTCGAGCGCTCGCCGTCGGTCCGACCATGATCCCCGTTCGCCGTCCGCTTCACTCGACGTGACCGGCGCTGGAGGCTGAGCCTCGCTGCCGTTCGCGAGACCTTCGTGGCTGCAAAGAACGTCGCGCGGCTTGCGCGAGCGCTTCGGCCGACCCACCACCTCGGCGCATGGTGTCGGACAACGATCGCGCGCTCGTCCGTGGGGCGATCGCCGCGCACCGCGCGTGGAACGACCACGTGCGACAGCGCCAGCTCGAGTCCGATGCGCGCGCGCGTTGGTTCTACGCGAGCCAGACCAGGGACGAAGCGATCGAACGAGGCACGAAGTGCTACCTCGCCGCGATGCGAGCCGATGACACGCGGCGGCCCGAATTGCTGTACGCGGTGCACATCGAGACGTTGCGGACGATGGTCGCCGACGGCGAGCTCTCGCCAGAGGATGCGCACGCGATCACCTCGGACTCTCCCTGGGACCGAGATCGACTGCTCGGGCGCGACGCGTGGTTCTCGGCGCTGACGGACGCGGAGTTCGCAAAGAGGGTCGAGCGGGGAGAAATCTGGGGAGCCCTCGCGTTGTCCCGTGGCGTTCTTCCGAGCGTGCTCGAGGATGAATCTCTGACGAGCGCGTTGCTCGATGCCTGGTCCCCGCTTCGCGACGACGCCGGGCAACGCGCGGTTCTCGCAGGCGTCGACCGCGCACGATTGATCGACGTCATGCGCGGGCGACTCATCGAGAACAACCAGGGCTTCGGCGAAGACACCATCGAAGCGTGGATGACCGCTCGCTACAACGACGGCTCGATCGCTGAGTTGGCGATCGCGCTGCTCGCCGGAAACAGCCAGCGGGTCGTCGAGATGTGCCAGCGACTCCGTGACCGGCGCGCGGTTTCCGAGCTGGATCAGGGGCGGTATCTGCGCTGGTTCGACGAGCGCGAGGCGATCTGCGCCCAGCTCGCGCGGTTCGGCGAGCACGCGCTCGCGCTGTCGTTCGTCGACGACCTGCTGCGAGAGCCGCCGATTCTCGAGACGCTGCTCGGCCCGAGCACGCAATCCCTCTCGGCGCCCCTGCTGCGAACGTTGCGTGAGCATCTGACTCCCGAGGTCATGTCCGAGCGACTCGAGCGCGCGATCGAGCGATACGAATCGAGGCGAGCGACCGCGGACGATTGGCTCTCGCTGACGGTGATCGCGGCTTCGGACGAGCGGCTTTCGGCGCTCGCTTCCCGCGCGCTTCGCGCCTTCGACGAAGCGCCGTCCGTGATGGACGGATCGCTGATCCCGACTGAATGTCGAGCGGCGTGGGCGCCGTCGATCGAGCGTCACATCGACGCGTTGATCGAGAGGCTCGAACGCCGCGGGTACGAACCCGAGGACGCCTACGAGACCTCCGCCGTTCTGTCGTGGATCGACGCCGAGGACCCGTCGATGGTCCGCGCGCTCTGGGGCCCGATTCGACGCCTTCGAGTCACGAGCGCACGATGCCCCACTCTCTCTTGGGCCAACGACTTCGATCGTTGGATGCACCGCGCTGCGCTCTTTGGAAGCGACGAGGCGCGAGCGGAGTTCGATGCGAAGCGCCCCCCGAGATCACAGAGATTGCGCCACGGGTACGACGCTGTCTTCAGCGCGCAGGACGCTAGCGATCGCGCACAGGCGCGCTGGGTCAATCGGGTCATCCGAGAGGCCCCGTCGGCTGCTCGTGACCTCTCGTTCGTAGCGCGGACCGCAGAGCAGCAGCGCGCGCTGGACTTCGCGCGCATTCGATCGGGGCGCGAGTCGCTCTGGACCCTCGCGACCTTCACCGGTGTCGTGTCGCGCGAGGCGCAGTCGCTCGTGCTCGACCGTTGGTATCGCGAAGGATGCCCCGTTGAAGGCAGCGAGTGGCTCTTGGTCGTGCCGTTGCGCCTCGTGCGCGAAAGGGCGCTGCGCGAGGCTCCATGTTCACGGCGGACTCGCTGGATGGCGACCGCCGAAGAGCTCCTCGCTTGGATCGAGCAGATCGATGTTCGCGCGGACGTCGCCTGGCAAGCGGAGCCGGGGCTGCAATGGTTGATCGCCGCGCTCGACGACGACGAGCGGGGGAGGGCGCAGCTTCGGCGACTGCTCGACGAGCGGCTCGCGGCGCTGCTCGCCGAACCGGCTGGCGGGGCCGAGTGGCTATCGGTGTCCGTCGAGGTTCGCTCGCTGCTCGGCTTCGCGTCGGAGGCGCAGTTGCTCGCGTGCCTCGAGGACGACCGGATCCCCGGTCTGCTCTTCAGCGACGCGGGGTGGAGAGAGCTGCGCGCGCTGGGGGCTCGCGCCTTGGGCTCGGGTCTGCGCGTCGCCCGCGCGTTCGCAAAGGACGCTCGAGTCAGGCTCGGTGCGATCGACACGGCGAGGGGCGTCGCGGCGTTCGCTGAAGAGCACTCAGCGTCGATCGAAGAGGCGGTCGCGATGATCGGGACGTTCGCGGAAGATGTTCGCGCGTTGAGCGATGATTGGTTGGGCGAGGTCGAGCGGTGGCTGTGCTCGGACGCGGGCGCCGCGTGTCGGCGATATCGCCAGGTCGACGACGCGCTTCGAACGAGACTGCGACTGGTGATCGAGCAGAGCGGGCTTGCAGAGAGGCAAGTTCGTTGGTTGCTCGAAGACGACGCGTTTGTCGTTGCGAATCTGCAGATGTTCGCGCCCGCAGCGGAGCACGCTCCGGTCGAGTACGCGGCGGTCCTGTCGAGGCTGGGAGGGACCGAGGTGATCGACGCGATCGGCGACGTCCTGGTCGATTGGCTCATCGAAGAGAATCGGTAGAGGGGGCGTCGCTGCGCTCGCCTCTCTGGCCGTGCGAGGATCGCGTTCGGCTGGGATTTCCCTTGTAGAAGCTGGGTAGCGATGAGAGTCACGAGGGGGCCTGAACGGGTACGGGCGAAGAGCAGGGCGAGACCATGATCGGCAAGTTCGTGTCCAGCAAGTCTCGCCGATCGAGCGCTGCCTGATCGAGACGCCGCTCGTTGCTGACGACGAGCACGAACCAGTCGTCGGCGCGGACAGCGGTCACCGTCGCGCGTCGCTCAGCGCGTTCGCAGAAAGTACAGCGCGTAGGGACCGTCGCTCATTGCGTCGAGCGATCGGGCGCGAAGCACGGCGTCGTAGCGGGTGCCGGGGTCGACGCTCAATCGTTCGCCCGTCTTTGCGACAGCCGCCGTGGCGAGCGCTTCGTCGCGCACCCGATCGAGCGCCGACGGATGGAGAAGCGCGTCGACGGCCGATGTGCCCTCGAAGAATCGCTCGTTGGTGATGCGATCGATTGAATACGTGTGTCCAGAGAGCGTCGCGAGCGCGCTGCCTCGGACGACCGGCTCGCTCCAGCGCAGGGTCCACTGGGTGACCGAGATGACCCCTGGCGGCAGGTCTGCTCCGCGCTCGAGCCGCCACTCGAACTCTCGCAGCGCTTCGAGGGCGTCCGAGCGCTGCGGCTCTTCGAGCCCCTCGGCGATGGACCGCCGTCGCGCGATCGTCGCTGCGGCGCGCGCGCGATCACGGGCGATCGACGCGGTGTCTTCGCGCCCTCGGCGCTGCACGATCCAGCGATCGATCACGGTGGCGTCGGGGCCCGTCCAGCGAACAGCGTCGCGTCGGCTGTTCGGCGCGCGACCGTCGATCGCGTCGAGGAGCTTTCTCTCCGGCGTCCGCGGGTCGTCGTCGAGAGGGATCGGAACCAGCACCGCGCCCAGTTCGTCGCCGCTCGCAACCCGCTGGCCGACCGCCGCGAGCGAGTCGCGCGAGGTCGCTCCCTCCCACCCTTCGGCGCCGAGCCTCGTGTCCTTGGTCGAGCGCTCGACGATCCTCGCGCGGTCTGCGCAGAACGCGCGCTCGCCGAGGGCGTGGGTGCTGAGCCAGAGCCCGCCCTCGGGGACGCGAAGATCGAAGCCGATCCGCACGGTGCGGCCGAGCGCCAGGGTTCCGTCTCTCTCGTGATGGGTCGTCGCGAGGATCGTTCTCTCGCTCAGCGGCCCGACGGCGACCGAGCCGCGCTCTTCTCGGACGCAGTCGTCGTCGGTGTATAGGGGCTGAGGTTCGACCCACGAAATCGAGCCGCGATCGTCGACGACGATCGACGCGCCGTCTTCAGGGTCGACGGCGAGGACGGACACGGCCGAGCCTCGCTGCGTCGAGAGCGCAGACCTGATCGCGCCGCCGAGGGACGCGACAGCGGGCGCGGTCGAGGACTCGATGGGCGAGGGTTCGGGGGCTTCGATCGAGAGCGGCGTTCGAGTCGCGAGCGAGGAGCCAAGCGAGAGCGACGCGCTGAGGGATGGCGCTTTGCGGTTGTTTGGACGAAGGATCCATCCCGATTCGTTGCTGTCGAGCAGCGGGAGATCGGCCACGGTGACCTTCGCCACGCGCGAGGTCTCCCAGGACTCGGGCGCGGACAGGTACGAAGGAACACGGACGGAGCGGAGCAGGTCTGCTGTTTCGAGCGGGTGCGACACTCGAACGCGCGGGGCGTACGCTTCGCTCGCGAGCCTCGCGCGAAGCAGGGTCATGGCCGGCGTCGCGTTCCACGTGTCGTGGGGATGCCAGCTGAAGTTCGGCGTTTTGTGGGGTTTTTCGCGGGTTCCGAAGGTCAACGCGTTGGCGCGCGCGACCGCTTGTTGCGCGGTCACGAAGATCCCTCGACGAAGCCATCGCGCGAGCACCAGCCCTGGTCCGATTACGCGAACGGGGCTCGGCTCGTCGCGAGCGACCTTTCGGGCCTCGTCGCTCTTCAACCACTCGAGCACCCGCAAGAAGTCCGCGAAGCTCCACGCGTCGAACTCACCGTCGAAGAGCGCGCGCGGGACGGACTCGTGTGCGACGAGGCTGGTCGGCATTCGCACCGCGTTGTAGAACGCGATGGCGTCCTTCTCGGTTTCGATTCGCGCTCGCCGCGGCAACGGTGGCTCGACGATCGTCGCCTTCTTCTTCTTCGGCGCTTCGTTGAACGCAGGCGCGTGCGCCAGCAGGGACGCGACGCCGTCTTCTGCGACGCGCGCGGTGAGCTCGAGCCCGTCGGGCGTGTAGACGAAGTCGATGTGATCGCCCCACTCGAAGCCAGCGCGCCAGCCGTGCTCGAACGGAAACAACCCTGGCAGCGGCGCGAGCTCGCTGCGAATCGCGCGATGGACGCCGTCGACCACGACCGTGCCGAGCTCGGTTCGAACCGGAACTTCGCCGTTGTAGATCTCTTGCTCGATGATGTTGTCGATCGAAGGCTCGTCGCTCTGGTTGTCCCAGACGACCAGACGCACGGTGAGCTTGTTCGCCGCCGCGAGCGTCATTCCGAAGCGGACGCACTCGCGCTCGGAGTACTTCGGTCGCTCTAAGCTCGACGCGATCAAGTCGAAATTGAAGCGATCGACCTCGCCCTTGATCGGCGAGAGCTCGCGCAGCGTGTTGGCGATGGGTCCGTCTTCGGCCAATTCGAGGTCGCGCCACGAGGCTTCGAGGTGGGGGTGAGTGTTCACTCCTAGGCGCGTACCGCGATTCGCTACGCCTGCGTAGTGGGGAGGATTCTCTCCGTGCGAAATCAGCGCGCCGCACGACGCGATTGCCGTTTGTCGGCCCAGAGCCTGCCGCTAAACTCTTTGTGGCGATGATCACGCGCGAACGCGCCATGGTGTTGCCGCTCGACGACGAGTCCTCCCATACACAACGGACCGGCAATCGCAGCGCGCTGCGCGCTGCTGGATCGCGAGACGGCGACTTCGTGGGCTCGGTCGTGCTCGCGTCGGTGCCGTCGTGAGCGACGTGACCGTGGGAGGGGTTCGAGTGTTCGTTCGGACGAACGCTCCCGACGTGGTTCGCGGGTTGTTCGTGGGGGTGGTCGACGAAGAACCGACGGCGGCGACGCTGCAGAGTTTCGGCATCGATCCGGATTCCGATCGAACGAGGGACGTCGCGCTCGTCGATCCGGCGACGGACGTCGTGAGGGGCCGCTTCACGAGCGCAGTTCGCGTGTCTGGATGCGTTGCGATGGGCGAGGATCGGGTGCTGTACGTCGAGGGCGACGCGCTCGTGTCGCGAACGATCGACGGAGGCGATCGGCGCGTTCATGTGACGGGCGTCCTGCGCGAGAGAGAAGTGCTCTCGGGCAGCCTGTTGTGCACCGGAGCGTGTGCAGCGCTGCTCGTCCGAGAATCCCCTGAGCTGGCGGCGGACGAAGATCCGGCCGATGACTTCGACAGCTTCATCTACCACCTTCGAATCTTCGACGTGCGCGTCGGCGAGCTCCTTCGATCGATCGAACGCATCGGGTACGTCTCCTTGGTCCAACTGACCGACGACGCGTTGCTCTACTCCCAGGTCGACAGCGATGACACGGCCGACCCGGTCTTCTCGCTCCTCGATCTGAAGTCCGGCGCGACCCGTTGGAACGCTCGGCGCGCGCAGTGGTTTGCCGACGATGTGTTCGAGCTTCGCGACTTCGACGCCGGGCGAACAGTGCTCTCGAGCAACCTGCGAGACACGGCGGCGATCGACGCTGCTACGGGCGCCCTACGATGGTCTCGCAAGGAGGTGTCCTGTGTCGCGACAGACGGGAACGGAGTCGCGCTCATGGCGCGCGGCGCGCACGCGCTCGAGGCCCGAAGAATCGACGACGGGTCGCTCGTCGCGCGCTGGCGAATCGACGCGCCGATCGAGAGCGGGACCTGCCTTTCGGTCGGGCGCTTCGCGGTCTTCACCGCGCGATCGCTGCACCTGTTCGAGCTCGACCCGTCGAGCCCCATCATCGATCTTCCGCTGGAGCAGGGGCGTTCGACGCTGTTTGGGCGGCTCGTCGGATCACGCGGCTGGCTGTGCGTGTCGCTCTATTGCGGCTCGATCCAGATACCGCCCGATGCGCAGCTCCCCGCAGTGCGCTGCACGCGTCTCTTGGCCAGCGAGCAGGACGAGCCCGTGCTCCTCTACGTTCCGAGCGAGCTCTCGGAACGGAAGCAGACGAACGATCAGGTCGGGCCGCCGATCGATCGAGAGCGCATCGAAGCGATCCTGACGATTCATCGTGAGGAAGACGGCGACGAACGAGCGGCGTGGGAGAGGCTCGTCGCGCGTTCGCTCGTCGATCCCGAGTTCGACACAGACCGTTGCCCCGTGACGATCAGCGCCGATCGGTATCGCATGGGAGAGCATCGCGCGACCGGCGACCGCGGCGCCGTGTGGCTCGCGTTCGCACACGATCAGCGGACGCTCGCGACGGCGGCCGCGCTCGCCAGCGAGCTGTGCGAGCGACTCGCTCCGTGGTGCAACGGGCGGGCGCCCGGCTGGTGCTTCGAGACGAACGATCTGCCCCTGTTCAGCAAGCGTGAGCCGGTCATGCGGCGGTTGGTCGAGACGATCACGCGATGCGTTCGATTCGTCGGTGAACGGCGCGGCGAGACAGCCATCGACGCTGACTACGGGCGGCTGGAGCCGCTGGCCAGAGAGCTCGACTATCTTTGGAAATTCGCGGTCGATCGAGACATGACCATGCCGGACTCGGCGCCGAGAGGGGTCGCAGGGCGACCGTTTAGGGAGCTGCGCTCGCCGCTCGAACCGCTGCTCTCCCTGTACGCGATCGACTTCGGACCGGGCAAGATCGACGAGCTGTTGCTCATGAGGCTCTGGCGTATCGACGCAGAGACAGGGCGACGCATGGTGCCGACATCGGAGGACGAGGACATTCCGTTTTGAAACGAGGGACGGAAGGGGGAGAGACGGACGGGGACGGTCCTCAATAACTCAAGTGTTCGCGCCCAAAACGCCCGGGAACGCCCGGGGACGGTCCTCAATAACTCAAGTATTTCAGCGTGAATAGTTGAGTTACTGAGGACCGTCCCCGTCCGTTTTGCGGGGCCAATAGTTGAGTTATTGAGGACCGTCCCCGTGCGCCTGTTCGCGGTCCCCGTTCGCGCGGCCCTCGCTGCGCTGTGAAGAGGGCGGACTTTCGCGTGTGCTACGGTCGTGCGCGTGACTGGTGGTTGGAGGGAGATCGCATCGTTTGGGCACGACGATTCGCTCGGGGCCGACGTGCAGTGCGCGTGGCTCGCGGAGGACGGGTCGCACGTGTGGCTGTTCGACGAGGCCGGATACGTTCACTACGTCCGACGTGGCGCGAGCGAACGCGAGTCGCGAGCGATCACCGCGTCGAGCGGAGCTCTCCGGGAGGGGCGCGTGACGTTCGCCGGACGACGCGCGCCGACGCTCTGGCTCGACAGCGCGACCGCTGGATGCTCGACGATCGTCGAGCTGTCTCACCGTGACACCCCGCGACTTCGCTCGCTCGAACCTTCGGGCGCGATCGTTCGTCTCCCCGGAAACAACCACCCTGTCGTCTCGACTCGAAGCGCTCGGCAGTCGACCATCTACGGCGCGGACGGAACGCTCCTCGCCACCTTCGACGACGAGCGCGACGGCATCGTGGTGAGCGCAGACGAGCATCGATGTTGGCTCTGGCGCGCCGGACGGCTGTTACTCGTCGACTACCAGCGAGAGCTTCACTGCGACATCGCGCTCGACGAGCGCCCCAGCGCGCAGCCGATCGATCGCACGCGGCTCGCCATCTGGTCGGCGAGGCGAGACGTTTCGATCGTCGA
This sequence comes from Deltaproteobacteria bacterium Ga0077539, assembly GCA_001465015.1. Classification (GTDB taxonomy): domain Bacteria; phylum Myxococcota_A; class Polyangia; order Polyangiales. The sequence continues at coordinate 20,158 of LNEO01000187.1, forward strand.
TTCCCGGCGGGGAACGTGCGTTCCTCTGCGGACCACGCTCGCGAAGCGGATCGATCGCGAGCTTCCGCCGTACGTCTTTGCGCCAAACGGCATCGTGGGAGACCTTCGCGGTCGGCTCGCGTGGCAAGCCTACGAAGACACCGCCATTCGTGTGCTGCCAATGGAGTCGAGCGGGCGGGTCGTCGCCTGCGACGAACGGTGGCTCGTCGCGATCGAGCGCGGACAGGTCGTGTGGTTCGATCGCGACAGCGGCGAAGCGTTACGCAGCGAGTATTCGCCGGTCGAGTCCCTGGCGTTTCTCGATCGCGGCGACGTGTTGCTCTCGACGCATCGCGGAGGACTCACGCGGTACTGGTCGCTCACGAATCGGTCGCTCATCACCGAGGACGACGTCGCTCCGGACATCGAGCGTGAGTTCGCGGGGCTGCGGCCCGACGCGCGATCGGCGCTCTTCATCGAGCGCTCTCGAGACACCACCGCGCGGATCGTCGAGTGCTCGCTCGTCGGCCTGTATGTCGAGCGGCGATGGAGCAGCGACTCGCTTCGTGGCGTTCGGGCCGTCGCCGCGATCGATCACGAGGCGATGCTCGTCGCCTGCGAGCCACCAGCGCTTCCGTTCGCGCTGATTCAGCCAGGGCGCCCGGCGCGTTGGGTCATCGACACCCGTTTGAATCGCGCGACGATCGCGCTCGCTGTTCAGGACGACGAAGTTCGTCTC
>LNEO01000188.1 GCA_001465015.1 Deltaproteobacteria bacterium Ga0077539
ACGGTCGGGCCCGCAAGCTCGCGCACCAAGAGAGCGAGGCGCTCTCTTGGGTGTTGGCGCGATACACCATGCGCAGCGCGTGTTTGTCCGACGGAAACACGATCGGCGTATTGGACTTCGAGCGCGGCAAGATCGCTCGAATTCGTGTGTCCAGCACGCGCGACGTCGTTTGCTCCTTCGCTCTGTCGGACGACGGCGGCCGTCTGGCCGTGGGGTTGGTCACGGGCGTCGTGCGTGTGTTCGAGCTCGACTGAGCGCAGCGCGCGGCGGAGGCATCGGGGAACCAGGAGGGGACGGTCCTCAATAACTCAACTATTTCGGCGTGAAATAGTTGAGTTATTGAGGACCGTCCCCGTCCGTTTTGCGGGGCCAATAGTTGAGTTATTGAGGACCGTCCCCGTCGCTCTGGCGCACTCGCTTGCCCGCTCGCCCTCACGTTGCGTCGTGTAGAGTTCCTGGCGATGTCGTTTCCGCCAGGTCCCCGCGGGGTGATCGAGGTCGCTCGGGCGTTTCATTCGTTTACGAGAGAGCCGCCCGCCGCGATGATGCGCTTGATCCAACACTATCGCGGCACCGCGGGCTTCAACATGGCCGGCGAGCGCATCGTGTTTCTGGGCGATCCCGAGCTCATCGCTGAGGTCCTGTTGGACAAAGACGGCGTGTTCGTGAAGGACCGCGTGACCCGCGGACTGTCATCGCTTCTCGGGCAGGGGTTGCTCACCAGCGAGGGCGACCTCTGGCGTCGGCAGCGCAAGCTCATCGCGCCCTCGCTCACCAAGAAGCACATCGCGCTCTATGCCGACTCGATGGTGCGCCTCGCCGAGAAGTACGCCTCGTCGCTCGGCGACGGACAAGAGCGCGACGTGGCCGCGGACATGTCCGCAGCGACCCTCGAGATGGTCGTCGACACGCTGTTCGGAACCTCGCTCGGAGGCGGACAAGAGCGCGTCGGTCGCGCCATCGACTCGGTGATGGAGGACTTTCAAGAGATCATCCAGACGTGGAGGAGGGCTTTTCCTGAGTGGGTTCCGTTCGCGGCGCGGCGCAGAACGCAGCGGATGGTGGCCGAAATCGACGAGGTCGTCCTGCGGGTCGTGCGCGAACGACGCGCGTCCGGCGCGCGCGGAGACGACCTGCTCTCTCGCTTGCTCGTCGCCCGAGACGAAGCCGATCCCACCGGAGGCATGGACGACCGCCAGCTGCGCGACGAAGTCGTGACGCTCTTCATCGCTGGTCACGAGACCACGGCGAACGCGCTCGCATGGACGCTGCTTCTGCTGGCGGAGCACCCCGAGCTGGACGCGCGCCTGTTCGACGAGGTGCGCCGCGTTCTCGGAGACCGCGCAGCCACTGTCGAAGACTTGCCCGCGCTCCCGTTCACCGAGGCCGTGCTCAAAGAGTCCATGCGACTCTATCCCCCAGCGCACATCATTGGTCGCGAGCCCTTGCGCGACGTGAAGCTCGGCGCGTGGAGCATTCCCGCGGGCGCCACGGTGCTGATCTCTCCGTGGGCGCTGCACCATGACCCGCGCTTCTGGGACGACCCCGAGGCGTTTCGACCCGATCGCTGGACGGACGGCAGCACCGCCGACCTTCCGCGCTACGCGTACATGCCCTTCGGCGGCGGACCGCGCATCTGCGTCGGAAATCACTTCGCCATGATGGAAGCCGTGCTCGTGCTCGCCACCATCGTCCGCCGAGTCCGCTTCGAGCGCATCTCTCGCGCGCCTGTCAGATCGCAGTTCGCCATCACGTTGCGTCCCGAGGGCGGCCTTGCCCTGCGCGTGCGCTCGCGGTCGAACGCGTCCCGCGGGCGCAGCGCCGCTCGCCGCAGCTGATGCCGAGACCCACCCCGCGATCGTCGGTTACATCGCGCGTGGAGCGACGGAACACCGGCAGCCCGCATTTACACGGAGCGAAAACCTGTCACGGTTTTCCTTGTCGTACCCACATGGAACGCCACCTTCGATGAACCCTCGATTGCTCCTGCGGGTCGGCCTCGCCCTCGCGGCCACGCTCGTGCCCGACGCAGCGCTCGCGCAGTCCTCGCGCCCGAGACCCACGCCCACCGTGTCCCCACGCGCTCGTTCGACGTTCGCATCCACCCTTGTGGCCGTCCGCACGGGGATGACCCAGGCGCAGGTCCGCGCCATCACTGGCGCGCCCGACGACGTCCTCACTCGCTTGGACGCCGCGCTCTCTCCGACGAGCATCGTCAGCGAGCTCTGGTCGTATGGCGCCGACGCGCACGGAGCGTTTCCGAGCCTGGGATCGGTGGCGTTCGACGGGCGAGGGCGGGTGTTCTCGATTCATGGTGCGAGCGCGACGCCGCCGTCCATCGCGGTGAGCGAGCCCGAGCTGCGCGCGCATTTCGCGAGGCTCTCGGCGGTGCCCGGACTCTCGGGTGGGGCGTTCGATCCGAGGCCCCTCGTGCGCGCGGTCAACGCCCTCCACCCGCTGAGCGAGTCCGCGGCGCTCGACGTGATCGCCGAGTACCTGCGCGTGGCACCTCCGTGGCTCACTGAGGAGACCGACGGCGTGTTTCTGGTGCTGCGTTCGCTGTTTGTTCCGCGCGCGCGGGGAGCAGCGCATCCTCCGATGCACGTCGGAGCGCCAGAGCCAGCGCTGCCCAATCCAGCGCTCGCGCTGATGTTTCCGTTGGCCATCGTGGATGATGTTCCGCTCTTGCTGGTCTCGGGCTACATGCTCGGCGGGCAGCCCGAGCAGCCCGCAGCGCACCTCGCGTGGTATCGCAGCAACGCTGTTCGCCGCGCAGCGCCGCTCTCGCCGCGCCCCGAGCGCGCATGGAACAACTTCGCTGCATCGCCGCTCGGTCAATCCTTCGTCCGCGTCGCCGACACCGCAGGAAAGATCATGCTCATGGAGCAGGTCCTTCGACTCGTATCCGACGCGTATCGACCACCGCTCGCCCAGGGCACGAGCCACTTCGACGCAACCACAGACCCCGCTCCCCGCTTCGCCACGATGATGACCGAGCTCGCGCAGCTGCGACTCGCGTGGTCCGACGCTCAGGGAATGCGCAGCCAACGCGCGGTCGCTCCGGCCAGCGTCGTCGCCGCGCCCCGTGCGCAGCGCCTTCGGTGGGAGCACGTGACCGGCGGCGCTTCGATCGAAGTGTTGCTGCAGCGAGTCTCGCCCGACGTCGTGCGCGTGTGGGCGCACCCGACGCGACGCCGTCCAGGCGCGTCGCTGCCCGCGACCGTGCTCGAGCTGCGCGGCGGGGCGTCCTCGACACTGCTCTGGCGCGGGGAGTTCTCGACGAGCTCGCTCGAGACGTACTCGGTCTCCGAGCTCGCGCTCGCAACGGGCTCGGCGCTCACCGCGCGTATCACCCAGGGGGCTGTCGTCGTCACGAGCCCGCAGCTGACGCCGTAGCTGTCGTTGCAGAGCGCGCGCTCGGGTCGCGCGGCTATCCCGTCGCGCCGCCACGAGCGCGCTGGCGGCGGACCCACCAGGCGGCGACCGATCCGACCACGAGCGACAGCGAGAGAGCGATCGCCTCCCTCACGCGCCCCGGACCCGCGCTGCGCTCGACGAAATCGCTGATGAATCGCAGCCCGAGCGTGGCGACCGCGTACCCGCTCAGCGCTGCGAGCAAACTCGACTCGAACAAGTCCGCGTACCCGAGCATGGTCGCTGTGTTGCGCCACGCGCCCCGCGCGAGCTCGCGCACGAGCAGGATCGCCGCGGGGACTACGACCGCTGCGCCGAGCACGAGCGCGAGCGCGATCTGCGTCCCGTTCAACGCGAGCGCGAGCGACGGCCGCAGCAGAACTCCGATCAACGACGAGACCGCGCAGCCCGCCCACACGGCCGAGGCCGAAGCGAGCAAGAGCGCCCGCGAACGAGCCCATCGCGCCCTGCGATCGATCACCTCCGGCGGTCGCGCCAACGGCGAAGGGATCGCCATCGTCGCCGAGTGCGCAGGGTCCTCGGCGAGCGGGACCGTGACCGTCGCGCTCGGGAGCGTCGCCCCCGTGTCGTACGGCGCGAGGGCCTCGTCGAACTCGCGCATGCTCGCCATGCGGTCGCTCGGATCCCGCGCCATCGCCCGCTGAATCACCAGCTCGAGCCCGTCAGGGACCGAAGGCGCCAGCGCCTTCAGCCGCTCGGGCTCGTCGTGAAGGACCTTCGCGAGCGTGGCGGTCGGCGAGTCCCCAGTGAACGGCGCCTGCCCCGCGAGGCAGCGGTAGAGCACCGCGCCGAGCGCGTACACGTCCACGCGATGATCGAGCGCCCCAGAGCCGCGGGCCTGCTCCGGGGCCATGAACGCTGGCGTTCCGACGACGACGCCGGTTTGCGTGAGCGACGAGTCGTTGGAGAACTGCTTGGCGATTCCAAAATCGACGACCTTGGCGATCGGCCGCCCATCGAGCCCGCGCACCAGCATGATGTTCTCGGGCTTCAGGTCCCTGTGCACGACGCCCGCCGCGTGCGCCGCAGCGAGACCGCGGCTCACCTGTCTTGCCACCGTCACGGAAGCCGCCACGTCGAGCCGCCCTCCTTGCCGCGAGAGCAGCTTCGAGAGCTCTTCTCCCTCGAGCAGCTCGCTGACGATGTACGGCCTTCCGTCGCGCGTCGCGTGGACGTCCACCACCTGCGCGCAGTGCGGGCTGTGAATCGCGGCGGCGGCCGTCGCCTCTCTGCGAAACCGCGCGACGGCGGTCGGGTCCGCCGACAGGTGCGTGTGCAAGAGCTTCACCGCGAAGCGCTTGCCGAGCCGCCCGTGACGAGCCTCGTACACGCGCCCCATCCCGCCCTCGCCGAGCAGTCGCGTGAGCTCGTACACTTCGCCGAGGACCTGACCGAGCAGCGGATCCTCCGAGGGTCCCGCGCGAACGAGCGGCGTCGCGTCCTTGGGACACACCGCGTAGTCACCGGGAAACTCCCCGCTGCACACAGGACACCGCTTGCCCGCGGACGCTGTCTGTTCGACGCCCGACGGGACCCCAGGTGAGTCGGTCGTGTGCGTGGATTTGTGCCCAGCGACCAGCTCGGACGGCGCGTTCTCCGGCGGTGCGGTCTCCATCGCTTCATCAACGTATCACGACGGTGAACGAGGGAGGCTGGATCGCCGACCGTAGCGGGGACGGTCCTCAATAACTCAAGTATTGCTGCCCTGGCGCGATGGATCCTCGCAACGGGCCTCGTCGCGACGCCCACGGCGCGATCCTCGGGTCTGCCGCCGTTTTGCGCGCTACGGAAGATCGTTGAGTTCTCGAGGACCGTCCCCGCACGTCGCCGGTATGCCGTGTGCGGGAAACCCGCACGCACGGTTCGAAGGGCGGGACCTGCCCTGACGTGCTCGTGCTTCAACCGCGACGCCCGTCAGGGCAGGATCGACCAATGACTGAACGAAAGAAGCCCGCGCCGCGCGCGACCTCCGCGAGCATGCGCTCGGTCGCGTTGCTTCGAGGCATCAACGTGGGAGGTCAGAAGAAGATCGCGATGCCGGCCCTCTGCAAAATCGCCGAGGAGCTCGGCCTCTCCCGCGTCGCGACCTACATCCAGAGCGGAAACCTCGTCTACGCCAGCCCCCTCGACGCCCCTGAGGTCGAGTCTGCGCTCGAGTCTGCGATTCGCGCGCGCTTCGGCTTCGACGTCTCGGTCATCGTTCGAAGCGCCGACGCGTGGACCCGATACGCTGCCGACGAGACCTTCGCCGACGCGGCCCTAGCGCGCCCCAAGATGTTGCATCTCGCGCTCGCGAAGGCCCCCATCGCGGCGGACGCGATCGAGCGCTTGTCCCCCTACGCCAAAGCCGGCGAGCGGATCGCTCGCGCGAGCGACGACGCGCTGTGGCTGGACTTCAACGAGAGCGTCGGGCGCTCGAAGCTCACGCCCGCGGTCCTCGATCGCTGCGTCGGAAGCCCGGTCACCGCGCGCAATTGGTCCACGGTTCAGGCCCTGTTCGGGATGCTGTCCTCGGATACTCTCTCGCTCGATGCGTAACGTCCCGCTTCGAATTCCAGGCGTGCTCTCGATGACTGCGCTCGGCATCGCGGCGTATGGTTGCTCTCCTCGCACCGCGCCGTCCGACGCAGCGCCGGAGTCGAGCGTCGCCGAGGGCGGCGTGACGTGCACGGTCGAGGACGCAGGGAGATTTCCTACGCAGGCGTGCGGTCGAGAGACGGAGGACGGAGGGCTCGCGTCGTGCGGACCGCGATGCGCCGACGGAACGTGCGGTCCCGGCTGTCGCGTCTGCGTCGTGAGCCGCGACGACAACGCGCTCGGGTGGCCCAGCTTCGCGCGCGCGGGATCGATGGCGCGCTGCCCGGCCAGGGTGTGTCAGCCCGCTGAGCTGCCCGCGGGCTGCGAGAGCTGCGAGCTCCCTGGTTTTTGCGTGCCCGAGACCGAACCGGTCGACGGCGGACCGCGTCCCTGTGAGTCGTTTCGCGTTCAGGCGTGCAGCGCAGAGAGCTGTCCCCCTGGCTGTCGCACGCTCGTGTGATGAGCACGACGGCCGCCCGGGTGGCGGCCCAAACGATGAACCGGGTGCCTCGAGGTCCTCACGAAGAAGCGCGCCGCACCTGCCAGGTACGCCACGCGTACACGAGAAGCATCATGGAGACCGAGAGCGCTCCTGCGCCGAGGATGAGCGCGACCCAGCGCGTTCCTAGCCGCCGCCGGTCATCCCACGCGAGGAGTGCCACGGCGAACGTTGTGAAGACGAGATCCGACAAGAGACCGGTGCCGAATAGCGAACCGGTGAACGCCGAGCGCCAGCCCTGAAAGAACGCCCAATCGTTGGCCCGTAGCCAGACGATGAAGAAGGCATAAGACACCAGCCAGCCCGCCAACGTGCAGGCCACGAAGAGCCTTCGCGGGATGGAGTTGTCACGCTTCGCCTCGGAGCGAGGCTCGCTTGCTTCGGTCATCGGTCTTCTCCTCGGCGTCGCGGGACCGCGTTTCGCGCGGTAGTCGAGGCCTCGCAGCGCGCTGCGCGAAGAAGATACGGGGAGGGCACAGCCCCATAGACGCCGAAAAACTTCACGGCTGAAACAGAGAGATAGAGTAGCAAATCGAGCGACGAAACGACGGTTTGCATCGAGCCGCGGAGCGCGGCCCCCACCCGCGCTGCC